>NZ_JADEWT010000057.1 GCF_015207505.1 Tychonema sp. LEGE 06208 | reverse complement strand
CCCAATGCCCAATGCCCCATGCCCCATGCCCCATGCCCAATGCCCAATGCCCCATGCCCCATGCCCAGCAGCACCTCATCTTTCTGAGAAATACCTAAGTCTTGTTGCGGCAAAAATTCCCTATCCGAAACAAAAATTCATAAAGTGTTGTTGCAAACTTCTATAAAAATGTTTAAAACTCCCGCAAAACCTACTTGTGAACTCTAAAATTATAAATTTACAGTCAGTATTGACAGGCTGTCAAAGTATTTTTGGACAAGTCGTAATAGCAATCTCCCGAGGCATCAAATGAGTAACATCCAAAACTATCGCCTTAAATGTACCCTCACCTTTGGCGACATTTACGGTCAAATCATTGTTTGGCTGATAGTCATCTTCCTGAGTCTAGCGTCAGCACTCGCCCTGTGGAGCAGCGCCCGTCAAATCTACGCCTTGGCTACAGTCGGCTTGATTTTAGTGCTGTCTCTGCCCTTCTTGCTGTTTGCTTTCGTTACAACTCTGCTAAATAACATTCAAGTGCTTTCGGTAGACCCCGCCACAGAATATCAACCTTCTGCAACGGGAAATCAATCCAATCAGCAGCCTATAGAAACCATCGGCTAGTTTAATTTGAAATTTTAACTTTTGATCTTCCATTCCAATCAAAAGTTAAAAAACTTCCCGATCTTTTGATAGGAAGTTTTTTTTTGCGTCACGATAAGTTGAGGAGAACACTCAAAATTACTTAAACAATGCTGGAACACGACGTAATCATTGTAGGCGGCGGTTTAGCAGGTTGCCGCGCCGCTGTAGAAATTGCGCGGACTGACCCCAGTCTCAAGGTAGCAGTTGTTGCCAAAACTCACCCGATTCGATCGCACTCCGTCGCAGCCCAAGGCGGCATGGCCTCCAGCCTGCAAAATGTCGATCCCGAAGATAGTTGGAAAGCCCACGCCTTCGACACAGTAAAGGGTTCAGACTATTTGGCAGACCAAGACGCAGTAGAAATCCTCACCCGCGAAGCCCCCGGTGTAGTCATCGATTTAGAGCACATGGGAGTCCTCTTCTCCCGCCTAGAAGACGGCAGAATTGCCCAGCGCGCTTTCGGCGGACATTCCCACCGCCGCACCTGCTACGCCGCCGACAAAACCGGTCACGCCATCCTCCACGAATTGGTCAACAATCTGCGCCGCTGCGGAGTTCACATCTATCAAGAGTGGTATGTCACGCGCCTGATTTTGGAAGCAGGCCAAGCCAAGGGCGTGGTTATGTTCAACCTGATAGACGGCGAAATTGCCGTCGTGCGCGCTAAGGCGGTGATGTTTGCGACGGGGGGTTACGGTCGGGTTTACAACACCACCTCGAACGATTACGCCTCGACTGGTGACGGTTTGGCGATGGCGGCGATGGCTGGATTGCCGCTGGAAGATATGGAATTTGTGCAGTTTCACCCGACGGGTTTGTATCCGGTGGGAGTGTTGATTTCCGAGGCCGTGCGGGGCGAAGGTGCTTATCTGATTAATTCCGAGGGCGATCGATTTATGGCCAATTACGCCCCGTCGCGGATGGAATTAGCGCCCAGGGACATTACATCGCGATCGATTTCCCTAGAAATTCGCGCCGGCCGAGGAATTAATCTCGATGGTAGTGCAGGCGGCCCCTTTATTTACCTCGATTTGCGGCACATGGGACGCGAAAAAATCATGAGCAAAATACCTTTTGCTTGGGAAGAAGCCCACCGCTTATTAGGAATTGATTCTGTCAACCAACCGATGCCCGTCCGCCCGACTGCTCACTATTCAATGGGCGGAATTCCAACTAATATTGATGGGCAAGTTCGCAGCAGTGCTGACAGTTTGGTAGACGGTTTCTTTGCAGCCGGCGAAGCAGCTTGCGTCTCAGTTCACGGCGCTAACCGTTTGGGCAGCAATTCGCTGTTGGAATGCGTTGTTTACGGCAAAGTTACTGGCGCAACCATAGCACAATTTGTCCAAAATCGCAAGTTGCCTGAAGTAGACGAACAGCGTTATATTGACGAAGCTCAAGAACAAATTCAAACACTTTTAGACCGTCCCGGAAAATATCGAATTAATCAAATCCGGCAGCAGTATCAAGATACGATGAGTGAGTATTGCGGAGTATTTCGCAGCGCTGAATTGATGCAGGAAGGTTTACAAAAATTGGAGGATTTAGAGCGACAATATGAGGAAGTTTACTTAGACGATAAAGGCAAGTTGTGGAATACGGAAATTGTGGAAGCTTTGGAATTGCGGAGTTTAATCGTTGTCGGCAAAATGATTTTAACTTCTGCTTTGAACCGGCAGGAAAGTCGGGGAGCTCATTCGCGGGAAGATTTTACTCAGCGGGATGATGAGAAGTTTTTGAAGCATACGCTGGCCTATTATTCACCTGCGGGGATTGATTTGGCTTATATGCCGGTGGCAATTACGATGTTTGAGCCGCAGGAGAGGAAGTATTGATTAGTAGGGTGGGCGATGCCCACCTTACTAATAGTCTGGTCAGAGAAGTAAACACAATCTACTAACTTGGTCATTTATTCAACTTTGGGATATGACTGTAAACTTGGCAGTGTTATACTGCTTTGATAGGGTATAATTCCCAAGTTTTTGGAGTTATACCGCACCGATAAGCAATTAATCTGCCGTGAATGATGAACTCTGAGGAATTGTTACAGCGGTACTCTGCTGGAGAAAGAAACTTTAAAGGAGTCGATTTGGTGGGTGCGAATTTGCACGATGCCAATTTAGAAGGAATTAACTTGCATAGTGCTAATCTCTACTCCGCTGGCTTGCAGGGTGCGAATTTGGAAAGAGCAGTTTTGGATAATGCAAGGCTGGATAATGCCGAGCTAGAAGGAATTAATCTGGAGAATGCTAGCTTAGTCGAAGCCGATTTGAGTGAAAGCACCTTGGAGAGGGCGAATTTGACTAACGCCGACATGAGAGGTGTTAAACTATATGAATCAGTTTTGGAGAAGGCCTGCTTAAAAGGAGTGAATTTAAGAGGAGCTAATGCTGCTTTCGCCTTGTTCAACGGTGCTAACTTGAGAGAGGCTGATTTGCGAGAAATTCGATTATTTGATGGTTCCTTAGAAGGTACAAATCTCATGGGGGCTGACTTGAGTGGAGCTAAGTTGGATTACGTAAATTTCAGTAGATTTCTCTATGATTCGGAAACTACTTTTGACGATACATTTTCTCCTCATTCAGGTGCAATTTATATCGGGGCTGAAGCCGATTTGAAGGGCATTGATTTAACAAATACCGATCTAAGTGATGCTGATTTGACTGAGGCTGATTTGAGCCGTGCAAATCTGAGCGGGGCTGATTTAAGTCGTGCTAACCTCTTCCAAGCTAATTTAGAAGGCGCAAATTTAGACTACACCGATTTAACTGACGCTGACCTCGAACAAGCTAATTTAATTGATGCTCAGACCCGCATGACTATCTTTTGCAATACTGTTATGCCTGATGGTACTATGTTGTTAAAATGATTGAGAATTAATTTTAAACTCGTCTCAGGAATTCTCCATATCACAACTAAAAAATGCTAGCTTAGGATAAGTATTGCTAAAATAAATACAAAATATCGTGATTATAAGTAGAAAAAAAATATGAGTAAAACGACACAGACCTCTCAATTCCAGCAAGCTCTTGAAGCTGTAGAAGTTTTATCATTAGAAGACCAAGTCATGCTTCTAGATATTCTTCAGAATCGTCTGCGACAACAGCGACGAAATGAATTACTCAAGGAAGTAGCAGAAGTTCGTCAAGAGTATGCTGAGGGCAATGTTAAATTTGGGTCGGTAGCCGATTTGATGGCGGAGTTGGATGATTGATGAAAATTGGTTGGACTCCCAAATCTATTCGTACTTTCAAAAAGTTACTTCGTAAAAATCCTCAGCTTCGCCTTTTAATTGAAGCTACGCTTGAACTTTTGTCTGAAGACTGCTTTAACCCCAGCTTGCGAACTCACAAACTGACAGGAGATTTATCGGGTATCTGATCTTGTTCAATAGATTATGATTATCGGATTTTAGTTGAGTTTGCGATCGATCCAGAAGATGAGGAGGAAGCTATTTTATTACTCAAAATGGGTTCTCATGATGAAGTCTATTAAGCCCGATCGCCCTTTTCCCCAATTCTCTCTCACTATCTCACTCTCCACCATCCTCCCTGACTTCCTCCACCGATAAACCCAACGCCTCCGCCACCTGTGGGGCACTCAAACCCATTCCCAACAACCGGGGAATTGCAGCCCTTCTTGCCTGAAATTCAGCTTTTCGTGCCTGTTCTGCACTGTCGGCTCGCAGCCTTTCTTGCTCGGCTCTTTCCCGCTGCTGTTCCCCCCACAATCTCTCCAATTCTGCTCTTTCATCGCCAATCAACAGCAAATTACCTTCCTCGTCCCACCAGCGCAGCCAAAGCATGGTTTGATTTTGATAACTTCCTTGCCAAAGTCCCAATTCTACGCCTAAAGGTGCAATAGGAAAATGACCGCGCTCGTTAAGTTCTAACAGTTGATAATACCCGTCAATTAACCGATAAACTTCTAATTGCCCGCTGTTAATTTCGTAGATGCCGTAATAGGGAATTCGCATCACCTGTTCGTAAACCCAAAACTTTCCCGGTTTCGTTAACACCCCTTCATCAGTACGTGATAAAGGAGTACGGTTGCGCTCTTCATCGCCATTTCCGCTCGCAAATTCCAACGCAATTAACGGTGCTATGTGTTCCCGCCACAGCACGTAGGAACGACGAATTTGACCGTCAATATTAGGAGGTACATTCGGAACATAAAACCAATCAGGAGCTTCTGCACCTTTTTCCGGCGGCTCGGTTTCTCGCCAGTAAATGCCGCAGTCTTGACCGATCGCATATTGTCCGTCAGGATGCCGATCCTGCAAAATTAGTCCGATCGAATCAGTTAAAATTAAACTTTGCGGATGCTCCTGAAAATTTTTCACAAAAGTACCATCCGACTCTGGTAATTGAGTGTGATCTGGAAAAGCAGGAGGTAGAACAACGCGGTCAACGCTTTGGGTCATAATTCCCTCCGAAGTCTTGCTTAATTCATAATATCATGTCTGCGGTCACGATGGCAATTAAATAGGTTTGCAGTAAAGAATGAAGTCCTTACAAAAATCTGAGGACTTTAGTCCTTTTTACAAACTTTACAACCATTGTTTGACCGAATACGATCTAATTTAAGACTGGAATAAAACAATACATTTTGAGTTTTAAGTATTGATTTTTTCACTTAAAACTCAAAATTCTTTCATGCAAAACTCTCCTTAAGGCTGAGGTAGCGCACCTTCAGGACTTGGGGAAGCCGCTGGTTCTGGAGATGCCGCTTCTGGACTCGCATCTGCCGCCGGAGAAGGCGAAGGAGTGCCGCTAGCTAACTGATTAATTTGGTCTTTGTAGTTAGGAGGAGCTAACTCACTAGCTTTATCGAACAGCGTTTTTGCTTCGTCAGTTTTGCCTTGTTCCTTAAACACGATCGCCTTGGCTAAAGTCGGGCGAAAATCTTTCGGATTCGCCTTAGCCGATTCGTCATAAATCGCGATCGCCTCATCGTAGCGCTTCTGCACAGCATAAACCTGTCCCAAAATCAACTGCACCGAAGTTACATCAATACTTCCGGGTTTTGCCTGATTTTGCGCCGGAGCGGCCTTGAGCGTATCTTGCAGCAGTCCGATCGCAGCTTCGGGCCTTTGCTGCACCAGCAGTAAATTCACCAACCCCTGCAAAGCCTTAATTTCCCCAGGTTTAGACGCCAAAATTGACCTGTAAGCCTGAGCCGCCCCTTCGCGATCGCCCGTGCGTTCCTTCGCCTGAGCCAGCAAAATCCCGTATTCAGTAGTCTCGGGATTCAGTTTAGCCAACTTTTCCAAAGGCGGGATCGCATCCTTAATATCCCCCACTCCCTGTCCGATCAACTCCAGCCGTACCTGCAACAACCCCCGCAGCGCCGTTACATTGTCAGGTTCGCGCTGCAAAACCAATTCGTATCCCCTCACCTGATCTTGCAGCAACTGTGCTTGCTTCTCACCAGAAGGCGCAGTCTGAGTAGGCGTTGGAGTCGATGTAGCGGTTGTTTGACTGCTCTTGAGAATACTGTCCAAAATTGGAACCAGAGAAAATCCCAAAAAAGCGATGAGCGAAAGCACCACCACCACACTAATCAACCCGCGACGCTTGTTTGCTTTTTCCATAATTCAACTATCCCAACTTAAAATCTACTATTTTCTAAGAATTAACCCATCGCCTAGGGGCGTCTGCGATTTAACCCCATCCGTGTAACCATAAAAGTTCTTAACTTCAAAGTGCCAATTCACAAACCAGTCTTTTGCTTGCAGCTAATATGGTAACAGACCCGCAACTCCACGCTCGTCAAACAATTTGGGACACAAAGACCCGCAGCCCCAAAAACTGCGACTTTCGTCCAATTTAGTTTGGTCGAGCTAACAATTACCGAAAAGATGGCGGATCGACCCGCTAGGTAATTGGAGTAAGTAAAATAAGCAAGCTGCTCCAAAGAGATTGGAACGGCGCCTTGAGGCTTTTCCTCAAAGCATTGCGAAATATTGCCTGGTTTGATGCTCAGGTATTCAGCACGTGTTCGATCGGGATATATCCTAGATTGTCCGGGCTCGAAGTATCTGAATATCCTAAATGCTATTAGCCACCAGTGCCAGTTTTCGCCCGATCGACCCGCTCCTGGAGTTAGCAACTCTCAAACTCTTTGCCAACAAGGATTAGAGCAGCCCGCCCATCCCGGAGCGATCGATCGCTCGTAGCGAAGTTTAAAACTGGCGTTGATGAATCAAAACCAAACTTTCCGGCGCAAGCCCTAAGTTTGGTGCTAGTAGTTGTGAAATCAGTTTCTTCAGTTTATTCCTAATTTCCCTTAAGGGATGTGTCTCCGCTGCAAGGAGTTTTTTATGAACCCCTCTCCCAACCCGTCTTCCAAATCGTCCAAATCTACTTCTGCTCGCAAGGCTCAGCCAAGCGAGCCCGCCGTGAATCAGCCCGCAGTTACAGCCTCCGGGGCCGAGACACCAGACGAAAGTCCCGTGTCTCCTCCGCCATCGCCGGCTGCACCTGTTGACCTAGATCGATCGCCAGCGACAACAGACGCACCAGCGTCAACAGACGCACCAGCGTCAACAGACGCACCAGCGTCAACAGACGCACCAGCGTCAACAGACGCACCAGCGTCAACAGACGCACCAGCGTCAACAGACGCATCAGCGTCAAAGGATACGCTGCAACGACCCCGCTACAGTTCTGCCCCCGACAAGGACAAAACAAAGCCAAAAGACCCGCCGAGCAATGCTCCTGAACCCTCCGCGCCAGCAGCGCCGTCGGAATCTGCCAGCAATACTCCATCAATCGCAGTCTCCGTGCCCGCAACAGGCGAGCCAGCAGCTAACGAAAGTCAGGCCGACGATGACCTACCCTCGGTCATGCGCCAACATCCCATTCCACCCCCCAGCGAACCCAGACAGTACCGAGCTGTTGGTTTGGTGCGGGGCCGCTACACCCAATCTGAAGAGCAATTCACCAGAGGTATGCTGATTGCTGCCGACGGAACTGCTATCGACGCAGTTTTGCTTGGTAGAGTCATGAGTTTAGTCAAAAATCACCTGGATCTGGAACAAGAACACCTGTGGGTGGTCTATCCCCGCACCAGGCAAGAAGACGGCAACTTGCACGCCCAGATTATGGGAGTTTGGGAGCCGGAAACGCTCAAGAAATCTCCCGAAGTGTCTTCGGATGAGGAAAATCTGGAAGCAGGCGAGATTGAGGCTAGCAGCGAAGCATCGACGGCATCTGTGTCGCCCTCGGAACCTGATGTTGAAGATGGCTATTTTTCGATTCGAGGCGAGGTGATTTATCAACAATCGCAAGAGGAAGAAAAGTATGTCATCGTCAAAATCAAGCAAGCTCCCCGCAAGAATGACGACAAGATGAAGTTTTTTAAGCTGAAACTCAAGGGGGATGTAGGAACAAAGGCGATCGGATTTTTTTGGGATTTCCACGTCAAATTGAAAGCTGAAAGTCTGACGATCGAGCAGGCTAACAATATTGGCGCCGTGCCGATTAAGAAGCGGAAATTCCCCCCCGGCAGCAAGCCGCCCGGTGGCTACAAAGGAGGGGGAAACAAGCGTCCGTTTACTCCTAGGCCCAGCGGTGACGGTGCTCCTGTAGGGCGTCCTACCATCAAGTCCGCAGCAGCAGCACCTGCTGTTCCCAAGGAACCTCTTCCTAAGCCGGTTAAGAAGCCTAAGCCCGAGGAATAGGGCCAGATTGGAGATTTGAGATTTTCGGTTAGTGCGTCTGGTTAATCTAAAATCGGCAATCTAAAATCTTTTATTCCAGCCGGACTTGGGCGCCCCACAAATCTTGCGGGAGAAATACTCTGTCGGTGGGTAGGGGAGCAACTGGGGCCGTGAGGGTAAATTGACCTGCTTCAATTTGCTGCTTCAATTCCAATGCTACTTGCCGCGAGAGAAACATACTCGCCAAGGGGGCCGCCCGCACCGGTTTGCCCTCAATGAGAATTCGACCAGTTTTTAATTGAGCGTAGCTGACTAAACCGAATGTGGGACGAACGCGCCGGGGGATAGAGAAATCTACCACCGGCGCTACTATTTTTTTGTCGGAGACTGCACAGTTGGCTACCACTGTTTCGTTTAAGACTGGAAAAGGGATGCCGACTCCCAGCATCAGCGACGGGCCGTAGTTTTTGAAGTAGCAGCCGCGCACCCATTTGGAGTTCATTTGTTTGGCGTCGCCGATGAGTGCGAGGGTGGCGGCTGGGCCGATAGGGGTGCCGTTGGGCTGGCGTTTTTGCAGCGGGAAGTGCTGGGTTCCTTCCCAGGTGATGTAGCCCTGAGCGCCTCCCAGCCAGATGCGGGTGCCGATGCCGATGAGTTGGAGGTGGGGGTCGTTGAGCAGGGGTGACATGGCTCCCAGGCTCGAATACACGGCGTTGCCGAGGTTTGGTTGCAGGGGGCCGAGGTAGGTGAACAGCGGGCGATCGCCCCCGTTAACTCCCACAATAAAGTTTTGATAGGCGTTCCGGGGATTGAATAAATAAAACTGGTTGATGGTATCGCGGGTAATTGTGGTTTCAAAGGAGGCGCGGGGGTAGCAATCTGTGACTTGCCCCAAAGCTCGCAACTGCACGGGTTTCCCGGCGATTAAGTCTTCGATGACCTGTCCGCCTCCCCGTTCCCGGGATTCTTCGCCGTCTTCGGCTACTTGGGTGGCTCCCAAGTACAGGTCTACAGCCCCAAAGCCGGAGTATGCTAAAACGCCGTCTAGCCAGCACTGGCGGATTTTGATCGGGGGATCGGTATGGCCGAGGTTGATGATGGCACCGGAGGATTCCATCGGCTCGAAGGTGCCTGCGGTAATCACATCGACTTCTTTGGCGGCTTGGCTAATGCTGGTTTCTTGGACTCGGTTTTTGAGTTCTTCGATTGTCCAGACTGTCGCTTTGCCTTGGCTGATTTTATCGTTGATTTCGTCGATAGATCTCATAATTTTAGTTTTAGTTTTTAGTTTTTAGTTTTATTGATCGATACCGTTCATTTAAGTAAACCGTATTGTTTTATTGATGGCGATCGAGTTGCTAAATTTGTAGTCAGGACTTAAGTCCTCAATCTCGAATCAAGAAGGGAGCATCTCGGGCCTTGAAAAAAGCATTTTTTATTGTGCGAGTCTTGCACCGCGAACTCGCGGGGACAGCACTATTAAATGCAAAATCCAGATGCTCCCAGTCAAGAAGGAATTCAGTTCTCACTCTGATAATCAAGAATGATTGAAGTCCTCACTACCAACCTGAATTATCGATTAACAGTATCGTCATTTTCTGCTTGGTCTGCGATGTCTGTTTTTTGTTCTGGAAGGGTTTCTTGTCTGTGATGTTTTACTCCTAGAGACTCATATTCTTCGTGAATAGCCGAATCTATTGCTGCTAAGGTTTGAGGATTCGCGTTCCATTGGTTGAGAATGTCTTTAATTAATACTTCCCTAATCCAAACTTGAGCTACAACGGTGAGGGGGAGGGCAAGTAATAGTCCTAAAAATCCAAAAAAGGTGGCGAAAAATACTTGAGAAATTAATGTTACTGCTGGCAGCAATGATACTTGCTGTGCCATGACGTAGGGAGTAAGGAGGTTGCTTTCAAACTGTTGAATTAGAAAGTAAAGAATTAAAACTAAACCAGATTGTAAGGGAGAGTCTAAAAGTGCGATCGTCATTGGCGGAATGACGCTCATCGTGGGGCCAATATTGGGAATCAAGTTAAGAAATCCTGCTACTACAGCGTGAGCTAACGGTAGGGGAACTTGCAAAATTGACAAACCAATTAAGCTCAACAAAGCAATCACGCTCATGCTAATCAGAGCGCCGATGACCCATCGACCGAGAGCTATTTCGCATTCATCTAAAATACCATCGATTCGTCGGCGGTAAAAAGAGGGAAATAGTTGTATAAATGCTTTGCGGTAAGAGAGGGGATCTGCTAAAGTCATCAAGGTCAAAACTAAGACCAGCAAAAAGCTGAGAATAACCCCTAATGTGTTGCCGACAAAGGCTCCTGCACCGCCAACGAGTTGGTTGAACAAGGGTTGCAGTTGTCGCATAATATCGTTAACATCAAGATTCGGCAGCCTTTGCTCGAATTGTCCCGAGAAGCGAGCTTCGATTTGATCTACCCAGTCGTTTAGTTTAGCGATTCCTTCAGGTGCTTTTTGGGTCAGTTGTTGGAATTGTAGGGCAAAGGGCGGTACAATTATCAGGAACAAGCTTACCAAAACCAGGACTAAAAAGCTAATTGATAAAAGTACGGCGATCGACCTTTTGAGTCGGAATTTTTGCAAGTAGCGTGCTAGTCTGTTTAAGGCTGTGGCTAAGACGATAGCGGCAAAAAGCAGCAGCAGGGCTTGTCTGATTTGCCAGAGGATGTAACAAGATGCGATGAGGGCTAATAAGCCCATCCACTGTCCTAGCTTCATTAGATTTTAGATATTAGATATTAGATTTTAGATTGAGGAATAGAGTATGGGGAATTACTGCTTGCTAATTGCTCTGCAGCCCAGAAGCGATGAATCGCCTTTATATCAAGATACATCAGATGCGCGCGATCGCATCTTGAATCGGATACCCCTACTCGGACATTAGCATAAGCAGCCACCTCAATTCCCTTTTGCGAACACCTGCTGCGCTGTCAGCTTCAATTCTGGGAAAGTTGGGGACTCAATACACTCGCCCCCTCGGAACAGTTTGACTTGGTATTCCCCGTCAATTAGTTGGTAAACCGAAAAAGTAGGTTGTTTGGGGTTGCCAATAAACCGTCTGCCGCCCAATCCTAGATAGTCTATAATCCAATATTCTTGAATACCCATTGACTCATATGCCTCAAGCTTTAGGGCATAATCATCACCCCAATTAGTGCTAGTTACCTCGACGATTAGGGGGACTGATGAGCCCATTGTGATAATTGATGATTTCTCCCATCGCGGCTCGTTTCCAATGGTTTGTTCGTTAAGTACAATAATATCTGGTTCATATCCCGATTCCTCGCGCATGGGTTTGATGACGCATTCTTTGGGGATGAAGTAGGGCAAATTGAGACGCTCAATCTCTATTCCGACTTTCAGTGCGGTAAAACCGGCTACTTTAGAATGTTTGCCTGTTGCTTTTGGCATCTCAACAATCTCTCCATTGTGCAATTCGTAGCGGTGTTCTGAATTTTCAGGATACCAGTCAATGAATTCATTGAATGTTACTAATTCTGTTATGCTTTGAATCATGGTGAGTGCCTTTAGTTTGGTTTCGATAGGTGTACGGGGAATTAAGATTTTGGCAAAAACATAGTCTTTAGACCTAGTGTAGATCGATCGCACTTTTTGATTACGTCTCTACTGCTGCTGTTGGCGCGATCGCCAGCCGAGGATGGCAGCTAAGATGATACTGGGGGTAAAGACGGCGATGAGAGCGTTGAGGTCGGTAGAGGGGATGGATAAGCTGGGCCCTGCGTATTTGATGGCCAGGGAAAGGGCGGCGGAGAGGGTGAATACTTTGAGGATGGGGCTGATGTTGCTGTTCATGGAGGTGGTGGTTGGTTGTATAATCAGGGATTCAGATTATTATGGCAAGTATGTGTTGCGGCTTGGCGGGCGATCGGCTATTTTCTGAGATACTAAGGTAACTTGCCAGCGTTGAGTGTAATTGAAAATGGATCACCAAAATTTAGAGTTAATAGAAAACATTCGCCAGCAATTTGACAATACTCCTTTTCCCAGAATCCCCCTGGAACAATCTCCAAAAGACAACAGTGAATTGCTCTACCTTCATAATCTTGTCACTGCTTACTACTTCAGAAATAGAAAAATTATCAATACTTCCGGTAAAGTTATCCTAGATGCGGGATGCGGCACCGGTTATAAATCCTTGGTTTTAGCTCTAGCCAATCCCGGAGCGAAAATAGTAGGCATCGATTTATCAGAAGAATCTGTGAAACTAGCTGAGCAACGTTTACAGTATCATGGGGTTGCTAATGCAGAGTTTTATGCTTTGAAAATAGAAGATTTACCAACTTTAGGGTTACAGTTTGACTATATTAATGCTGACGAAGTTCTGTATCTCTTGCCGGATGCTATTGCGGGATTGCAAGCGATGAAGTCAGTTCTGTCTCCAGACGGAA
The DNA here is from genome assembly GCF_015207505.1 of Tychonema sp. LEGE 06208. Classification (GTDB taxonomy): domain Bacteria; phylum Cyanobacteriota; class Cyanobacteriia; order Cyanobacteriales; family Microcoleaceae; genus Microcoleus. Next base: position 26,691 of record NZ_JADEWT010000057.1, on the reverse strand, counting down.
TTATCCGCACCAACCTTCATAGTTCAAATGGTAGAGCCGGAGTATTTCGTGCTCAAGCTGTTTTCAAAGCAATGGGATTAATGGATGGAAGTCCGGGAGAATTGGAGATAGAAATAGTCCGGGAAACAATGGAAGCCTTGAGAGATGAAATAGGGCTCAAGGCGGCAGGGTGGAATGCCGATCGCGCGCAGGATGAGGGATGGATTATGTCTAACTATTTATTGGTGGGTGATAAAGGTTGTAGCATTCCTGAAGTGTTTGCTATGTTGAGAGGTGCTGATTTAGAGTTTATTAGTATGGTGGCTTGGCGCAGGTGGGAGTTGATGGATTTGTTCAAAAATCCAGATGATTTGCCTCCGTTTTTGGCGATGAGTCTGCCAGAAGCTTCTGTGGAAGAGCGGCTGCATTTATTTGACTTGTTACATCCCCTGCACCGTTTGTTTGATTTCTGGTGCGGCAATCCAAATCGAACTCAGGCTTTTGTGCCCGTGGCGGAATGGACGGAGGCCGACTGGCGGGAAGCACGGGTACACCTGCACCCTCAACTGAGGACTTCCCAGGTGAGGGAAGACTTGAGTAATTGCATTGACAGCCAGACGCCGTTTGAGATTAGCCGTTATATTATTGTGCCAACTCTAGCGCCAGTGGCACTCAATAGTACAATGGCGGCTTGTTTGCTACCTCTGTGGGAGGGGCCGCAGTCTGTGGTATCCCTGGTGGATCAATGGCTCCAAATCCGCTCTCAGATGGCTGTTAACCTAGAGCCTGTTACTGAGGAGACAGCCTTTGAGGAAGTCAAGGAACTGTTAATTAGGCTAGAAGTCTTTCTGTATGTGCTTTTGGAGTGTTAACACCGGGAGTTGAAAAAAAATTGCTCTGGGGTGATATTAAAGCGCCGACAACTGGGTAAGTTACATATAAGAGTTAGAAACGAGCATCCCAACCCCTCAAGGAGAAACAAATTATGAAGACTGAATTTAAAGCCAAGTTCCTGCAACAGCTCAACAAAAGAAGACAGGAAGAAGGTTTTACACTGATTGAACTCCTGGTTGTTATCATCATTATCGGTATTTTGTCTGCTATTGCTTTGCCAGCCTTCCTCAACCAAGCAAACAAAGCCAAGCAGTCTGAAGGCAAACAGTATATCAGTTCAATTAACAAGGGTCAGCAAGCATACTACGCAGAGAATACTAAGTTTGGGAGTAACGTTACAGTTTTAGGTCTTGGTCTGAAAACTGCTACCACAAACTACAGCTACGTTGTAAGTAATACAGCATCAAATGCTACTGCCCTGGCAAACCCTGTTAATCAAGCGGCTCTCAAAGGATATGCCGGCGGTGTAGGACTGGTTGAGGCAGGTGAAGCAAAAACCACCCAGAGCATACTTTGTGAAAGCCTCAGCACGGGTAATGCTAGCACCCCAACTTATGGAAACACAGGTGTAACCTGCACGGGTACTGACAAGTTAGTGACCAAGTAGTTTCCGAACTTAACCATAATTTCGGGTTCAGGATAGCGGGTAGACCTGTAGGGACTACCTGCTTTTGTATAGTAAATATCTTTCCTAATTATTTTTGGGGTGGCATATTTCCTGCCCTTAATAAGTCTTTGGGAAGAGGTCTAATATTTAAATACTATTTTTGAGCGGCTAAAGGTATGTTTTCCAGTAATTTATCGGCTTTAGAATCAGATTGGCAGGAAAAAACTTATCAATTTCTGCTTCAAGGAAATTATATCCAGGCTGCCAACCTCTACGAACAGGCAATTGAATGCGAACCAAGTGTCAAGTCACATTACTGGCAGCTAGGATTAATGTTGCTATTGCAGGGACAAGAGGCGGAAGCTCAGACTACTTGGCTGCTGGGAATGGCGGAGGGAGAAGCTGAAGAAATAGAGTCTTGGACTCATGAACTAATAGAAGTTCTGCAAACAGAGGCTGACAGGCAGCGCGATTTGGGTGAATATAAGGTAGCATGGGCAATTCGGCAACACATCAGAGAAATTAATCCTAAAGATATCAATAACTTGTTGCATTCCATAGGGTTATCCACCATGCTGGAAACTTATAGTGGGGAGGAATTGATAGAGTTAGGCGTCATTGAGTTGCTCAAATCAGAATCAGCAGAGGATGTGGACTTTGAGCTATTAATGCAAGTTTTGAAGAACGTCCTCGACAGAGCTCCTCTTTATGCTTCATCATTTGACTTGACAGAAGCCTGTATAAACCATGTCAAAGATACCGAATATTTTCAGAGGATTTTAGTTCCATTTGTTTATGATATTTGCCACTGTGCAAAGCAAGCCGAGTTAGCAGCACGCTTCACCGAACTAGCCTTGCGCCTGTCGCCTAAAGACCCTGAACTACTGGGTACTTTGTCTTCGTTTTATCAAGATTGTGGCGAACATTCTAAAGCAATAGAAACTGCTAAGTTGTACTATTCACTCACGGAAGGATTAGCCAATAAAATTTATGCTAATTTCTCGATAGTACGTGCTTTGATGGGAGAGGGCGGTCGCTGGGAGGAAGTTTGTTTGGCGTTAGAAACCCTGAAGCTCCTCTTAACGTCTATACTAGCAGAACAACCAACATCAATACCTCCGTTTGCTACTGTTCGTTTATATATTTCTGTATTCTTTTTCCCCTATGTTCAAGATAGGGCTCAGGAAAATATCCAACTTAGGCGTCAAGTAAGTCAGCTCGTTGCATTAAATATTGAAAATTATAGAAAGGATTTAATAGAGAAATATCGGCAGCCAAAATCGGCATCTATTAAAATCAATACTCCTAATAAGCGTTTGAAAATTGGATACTTGTCTCATTGCCTGCGAAACCATTCTGTTGGTTGGTTGGCGCGGTGGGTATTTGAGTACCGAGATAGAGATCGATTTGAAGTCAGTGCTTATCTGTTTGGTTCTAAAATGAGCCACGATAACTTAGAAGATTGGTACGTCAGCAAAGTTGATAAAGCCTATAAGTTAGGCATAGATAGTTGCGAAACTGCTGAAAAAATTTACGAAGATGAAATTGATATTTTAGTCGATCTCGACAGCATTACTATAAGCAATTCTTGTGAAATTTTGGCGGTTAAACCAGCCCCCGTGCAGGTGACTTGGTTAGGGTGGGACGCTTCTTGCCTTCCAAATATCGATTACTATATTGCCGACCCTTACGTATTACCTGAAGCAGCTCAAGATTATTATCAGGAAAAAATCTGGCGTTTGCCTCAGACTTACATAGCAGTTGATGGTTTTGAGCTAGGCATACCTACCTTGCGACGCGACAAATTGGATATTGGCAGTGATGCTGTTATCTATTTGAGCGCTCAGAGAGGATATAAGTATAATCCCCATACGGCGCGACTGCAACTGCGAATTATTAAAGAAGTTCCCAATAGTTATTTTTTAGTTAAAGGTTTGGCAGAGCAAGAATCTCTCAAAAGGTTTTTTTTAGAAGTTGCAGAATCGGAGGGAGTGGCACCGGATAGATTGAGATTTTTACAATTGACAGGCACGGAGGGAGAACACCGAGCGAATTTGGGAATAGCAGATGTGGTGCTAGATACTTATCCCTATAACGGAGCCACAACAACAATGGAAACGCTGTGGATGGGCGTGCCGATGGTAACGCGAGTGGGAGAGCAGTTTGCAGCTCGTAACAGCTACACGATGATGATGAATGCGGGTATTTCCGAAGGTATAGCTTGGACAGACGAAGAATATGTCGAATGGGGAATCCGTTTAGGAAAAGACGCTGTTTTGCGACAGCAAATATCGTGGAAACTGCGACAGTCTAGACAAACAGCTCCCTTGTGGAATGGCAAGCAATTTACGCGAGAGCTTGAAAAAGCTTACGAGCAGATGTGGCAGATATATGTGGAGAAAAATCATTGATACAATTTGTGCAACAGGTTGTTGCACAAATTCCTTAACATCTGCAAAGTAATTTACCAACGTTCGAGGAATTAGAACCAGAGTTATCTGCGGTGTCACAAGTAACAGATGAGGAAATTTAGATGTTGTAGAAACAAGCACTAAGGGAAACAGAGGATTGAATTTTATATTTTTAAACTGTCTAATTCAAGTAACGTTATGTTCTCCGCTTGGGCCTGGGCGATCGCCTCTCTATTCTCATTATCCAACACAATTCTACCGTGAAGTCGAGGTATCAAAGCCGAGCGCTGAATTTCGCTTAACAGTCCAATGAGTGCAAGTTCGGGACCGTCGGAAACATCTAAATCTTCCTGCATTAAAAGATTCATCGCCACACTTGATAAAGCCAGATTGGCATCTTCCTCAGAAATCTTGCTCGTTTCTACTAAGAGAGTTATTTGACTTTTGTTGGGATGAGTTGCGATCGCCCTTACTACTCGTTCTAATTCTAAAAAAATAGAATCTTCGGGCTGCGTCCAATCCGGGAAAATTATTAAGTTAATTTCTTTCAAATTTAAACTCACTAAAGTCGCTTCAATCAGAGCTGAACTGACTGTTTTAGCCATTTTTGACCAAGAAAACTTTTTAGCTTGTTCAAACCCAGCAGCAATCAATGAATTGCGTACCTTCGGTTTTTGTACCTCACAAAGTGCATCTGCTAAACCCTCAACATCATCATCGTTCACATATAAAGCAGCTTCTCCAGCTACTTCAGGAATTGAGGCGTTAGGACAAGTAATGACAGGACAACCGCAGGAGAGAGCCTCCAGTACAGGCAAGCCAAATCCTTCATATTGAGATGGATAAACCAGCGCAACAGCACCGGAATAGGATAAGCTCAACTCTTCATCACTCAGTTGCAGGTTGTGTACAACTGTTCCGGCAGTATAGTTCCTCATTTCTTCTTCTAATACAACTCCCCTCCCAGTACAAACAATTTCAAATCCATGTTTAGTGGCAAGTTGAGCAAAAGCCCGGAAGAATAAAATAGGATTTTTATGTCCTGGACGACATCCAACACAAATAAAATAAGGTTTTGAAATACCGTACTTTATTTTAAAACTATTAACTTCTGCTGGACTCGCTGGCGAAAAAACAGCTTCTACTCCGCAATGAGCTACAGTTATACATTCTCTAGGAATTCCTGGGAAAAACTTTGCCAAATCGCAGGCCGTGTTCTCTGAAATAGAAATATAGGCAGTGGCGTGGTCGATAGCATAGTGTTTTTCCCTCCACATGGGAACATCTAAATTCACGTCTAAAACTTCTGGAATCATGTCATAAGCAATAAACACAGAAGGCGTTGAGACAGGGGTTGTATAGTAGCTAGAAATAAAGATGTCTGCCTCGACTTCATCGCAAACTTCCTGAAGAATTGCCCGATCTAGTTCCGTCCGATTGTAGTCGTAAGGGGGTACAAAATAATACTGAATGCCAGGAATTTTAGGAGCTGTACCACCTCTATCAATCAAAATGAAATGTTTAGCAAAACCGTTTTTTGCCCAAACTTCAAGTAAAGAATTCCATACTCTCGCAATTCCAGTCCGATAAAGTTGGAAAAATACAGCATCAATAACTATTTTTGCTAGCTCGCCGGACGGTAGTATAGCCTCCAGATAGTTAGAAATAATTTTCAAGTCTCGTTCTCGATCGTAGATCAAATCATAGTCGAGATCGCTGGTATATTTGCAGTCAATAAACTTCAATCCTTCGCTGGTAAACAGAATATTCCAAGGTCGGATATCAGCAATTTTTGCCTCTTCAGAATTACTAATATCATCTAAAAACTTAAACTCTTTCTCGATTTGAGAACTAATTATTTTGAAATTTGGATATAAAATACTTCCAATTTGATGAAGATCGTAAAGCAGTACACCTGGTATTAAGTTGATTGTTTCGTTCAGATCTTCTTTATAAAGTACATTTTTTCCATTGAGGTTTTGAAGACGATAGTTTCGAGGCTGCACAGGATACCCAATATAGGGGAAGCAACTTTCTCTATGATAATTAGGCGAATCTGCATAGTAAAATTCTCTTTTCAGATCGGCATCGCAATGAGTTGTTGATTCATAATCCAATTTTTCAAAAATAGGCTTATACAACTTCAATTTTTCAACCGTCAACTGTTCTCTCAATATCTCCTTACCGCAAACTTTTGATTCATTGGGATTAGGCAGTTCAATAATCAAAGATTTTGATATCTTGCTGAGTTCTTGCAAAAACTCACTGGCATCCTTCATATGATGCAGAACAGACAGTAATAGAGTTACATCAAAGTAAGTACAAGCTTGCGATGCTGCGTTCAGCCACTCTACAGTAACTTCTGAATTGATTAAAATAACATTAGTTAACTTCTCTACTTGCAATAATTCTTTTTGAAGCTTTGCATAACTAACTTGTTTCTCTACACTAACAAAAACATTATCAGGAAATATTTTAGCTAGTTCTATAGTAAAAAAACCTACATTAGAACCGATATCTAACACCGTCTGTCCGGGTTTGATTAATTTTTTTATGACTTCCAAACGTTCCCAATCATTCTGTCTCACCCCTTCTCTAATCAACTCGCCTTGAAGGTATATCGGTTGATAAATTTCTGGCAATTCATCAATTAATTTATTAATTCTCTCTAGAGTTTTACTAGAAATAGAGTTAGTTATTGTCATCTTTAGTTACCCCTTCTCATTAGTTGTGTGTTTGTAGAATTAGCTTGTGTTTAAACGCACTGCTTTCTTTAGCAGTAATTAACTCTCAGTTAGAAGTCCCTCGCGCCAACGTTCCATCATCTCTGAAAATACTGATGCACTTTGGATTGGGTTAGTTAACACTTGCCAGAAAGAGATATATTTGTCAATTAATTGAGCGGTCAGTTGACCGGATTGAGTTTGACCTCTGTTGACAAAATTATGGCTTTTCGTGCCTGAATGCTGAGCAATAAACTCTCTAAAAGATTCTGAGGATTCCAATACCGGGTTCAAGTTCTCAAGGGGTATAAATATGACATCAGACACCAGGCTAGACTGAGGTTGGAGCTGGTTGGGATTGGGGTTAAATCGTCCCGTTTCAATAGAAATTCCAAAAGGTAGGAACTCAAGATTCACTGAAGATTGATCGGAAATCAAAAGTTCCGCAAAAGGGAAAAGACTGCAAATATTTAGTTCGCGGGGAGCTACAACAAAATTTGGATTGCTGTGGCTCAATAGATACTCCTCCATTTCCTTTACTGAACGTAAGCCTTCCTCATAGGTTTTTTCGTGACCTGGAGGATAAGCTTGACCGGGATTGACATAAATGTGATTTTTAACAATCACATTACACTGAAGTTTACATAAGCGAGGCAGTATCTCTTTCCACTCCCAAGTATATGCCCAGGTAGGAGCATATATAACAGTATGCGGGTAAGAAAAATTTTCGAGCTGCTCCCGAAGGCTGTCATACTTTTCTGGAATTTCCATGCGGTCATACTTCGGCCAACCAACTTCTAAAATCACTCTTTTAGTGCCCAAGGATGGTTGGGCATAACTAGGACTTAATGACTTCTGAGCATTTTTTAGGTGTAAAGAGCTTGGAACAAAAATAATATTAAAATGTCGAAGGCGTTGCTTCTCCACTTCATACACATCTAAGTCTCCCAGGTCATGGGACATATAAAATAAATACTGATAACCATCAGGTGATTTGCAGATTTCCGGGTGATGCTGTGTATGGTCGAGTAATATAGCTGCCTCTGCACCAGTTGGTTTTTGGCTGGGTCCTATTTGCCAGCGACAGTCAAAATGCTGACTCATTTCTTCAAACACAGACATCCCCGCCACAGCTTGTAGATCGTGATAGGCAATAAAGTCTACCCGTATGGGTTTGCTGACAAAAAATGACGGATAATTAATAATTTGATTACTGTTTAGCTTTTTCATAATTTATGAATAAAAACGTTAAATCTATATCGACTATTGCCATAATTTTTGATAGATTGATCTTCTATCACAACCTTAACAGGTTTATTCGCTAGCACTTGTTCAAACCACTCCTTCTTATAGTACAAGTGTTCTAGGTCCCTATACTTCTCTTCATATTCAGCGTCCCCTAATTTGGCTTTTCTCATACTGATAGCTTCCTCCTTTTTGGACCAATCAGGTAAGTCAAAAATTCCGACTCCTTTATTAGCAATCTGTAACATAAGAGACAGAACCTCTGCTGCATATTCACAATCTTTAAAGTAGAAAAAAACCCCATTAGCTACAACAAAATCGAAGGTGGGCTTTTCGGGTATATTAATAGCTTCACCAACAATGATATCTGCTCTAGGCATAATATTTAGGGCAATTTTTGCTAAATTTTCTGAATAGTCAATACCCGCTACTCTGTTTCCTTTTTGGTAGAAGGGATAAAGAAAAGCACCTGCACCGCAACCTACTTCAAATATAGAATCTTTGGCACTGATTTGCAGCTTGGCAGTTAGGCTTTCGACATATTCCATCCAAGCAGTTTCGTCAATTCCTCCCCAGCTTCCATCAAAGCCATCAACTGCAATCAACTGTTGCAGAGTTGACTTTAGGGTGGTTTCTAGCTGCCTTTTATTCCAGATTTTCTGCCAGTTGTTCTGCATGACGTGCCTCCTGTACCCCCTCTATCAGTTTTGTTCACTTTCTTTTCTTTACTAACCCCTACCACTCTTAGTGGTATTTCATGGAAGTTTTGTTTCCTCTGAGGCGGACAGGTTGAGTTCTGCTGCTACGTCTCTGAAGCACTGAAGGAAATTCTGATTGTCTGCTCCATCTCTAACTGCCAATCTCAGGTAAGATTTTTCATCATTAAACCGATTTGATACATCTTTGACATATATAGCATATTTTGACAGCAAACGCTGAGTTAGCAGATCTCTTAAAACCGAACTACATCGCAAGGAAACGAGTAAAAAGTTACCTCCACTGGGATAGACGGTTTCAACTATAGGGATAGTCTGAAGCTGAAGCGCAAATTGATCGCGATCGCTAATTGTTTTACGAAAAGATGCTTGCACTGCATCCCTGTGTTTCAGTATAATTTCCAGAAAATATTCGGCCAAAGAATTAATATTCCAGATGGGGATTCTACTTTGTACATAAGTGTTGAACGCTGAGTTTGAAGAGTATACATACCCCAACCGCAACCCTGGCACTCCTAACGTCTTGCTTAAGCTGGCAAGCAGAATTATGTTAGATAGTGGGGCTTCTTCAAGCATAGGTAAAATGCTGCCATGTTCCGAAAAATCAATAAACGACTCATCTAGCACCACCAGAGTCTCAGGACGTGCAGCAGCAAAATCATAGACCCACTGAGTTGGCAGGACTGATCCCGTGGGGTTATTCGGATTAACAATTACAACAACCTCACATTCCTTAACTTTTTCAAGGATATCTGAAACTTCTATACCAACTCGATCCAAATAAGTAGTTGCCTTGGGAAAAATTTTTGGATACTCAGCAAATGACGGGCAAGGTAAGAGCGCTTGTTTGCCCGCCAAATATTGTTCCAAGATGGGATAAATTTGCGACACGCCATTGAGAACGATAACTTTGTCTTCCTCGCATAACAGATAGGTGGCTAGTTTTTGATTTAATATGGTTTGAGTAGAACCATAATTGTGGATCAGGCTCGTCAGGTTATTCTTTAGTTCCGACAAAATGGCACTGCTTGGGAAATACATATTACGGATAAAACAGTAATCCAAAACATCGTAATTCCAGTAGCCACCATAGGAGCTATCCAAAATTTTTTGTTGGGAAGACTTATCGAAAATAAATTTGGCTATTTTCAAATCGTTAGGATCGTCAATCTCTGCCCATTTTTCACCTTCCTCTAAGATTTCAGCGAAGACTTGACCCTTTTGCATATATATAATTATTCCTAAAATTAACTCATAATAGCAATTATCATCAATAACCTGAGCATAGTATGTCAGTATTTTTTTGAACGTATTATTACAAAAATCTTGCGAAAATTTATAGATATTTAATGTCTTATATTTATCTTTGAAGTCGAAATCAATTCCCTGTAGGTGGGGCGGGATGACGCTAACGATCGCGTGCCGTTCAGGATCCACTGTCACCACAGTACCATCCATCCCACTTCTGTAACGGTCTACAAGTGCTGCATTTTCATGCTGAGAATTGAGTAAACGGGCAATAATAGCAGGATCAAAAATTAAATCCGACTCGATCAGTAAGATGTCCCTATCGATCGTCATATTTTGGAGAGCTAGGGCCATTGAATAAATATTGTTGGTTTCTCTGTAACGCTCATTGTAGATATAGTTAATATCCAGAGAAGGATAACTTTTAGTTAAGTGTGCTTTTATTTCCGCTTCGCGATAGCCAGTGACAATTGTAATCTCTTTGAGATTAAATGCTATCAGCGCATCAATAATTCTTTGAATAATAGTCTTACCACTGATTTTTAACAAAGTTTTATGAGTGTTATTGGTCAGTGGGCGCATTCGCCTTCCATATCCAGCGGTTAGTATAATGACCTTCATATTGCTGTATTTCCTCATTTTAATCTCTACTTCTTTCCTTCACCCTGCGACTTCAACTGCCCCAAAAGCTGCTTATAATCCACTCTGTCAGGGTTCAACTTCACCAACTTCTCCAAAGGCTCGATCGCCCCCACCTTATTATTCATCTCCAACCGCACATTTGCCAACCCCTCCAGAGCCGTCTGATTCTGAGGTTCCCGCTGCAAAACCGTCTCATATCCCCGTTCCTGCGCCGCCAGCAGAGACTCCTGAGAAACTGCCACAGGCGCCTGCTTTTGGTTGTGCCGACTGCTCAAACCGCTGGTGAACAGATTTATGAGTCCAAACGCGGTCGAACCCCCAAAGGATACGATCGATACTAAGGTCAAAATCTGCTTAATTCGATCGCCCCGATGAACCCGACGATCGCTAGATTTTTTCTGTATACTTTCCATTGCTAACCCTTAGCGCGGCTGTTTTCCAGGCACTCGTACAAAGCACCTATTTCTAGATTGCCCAAGTTCGATCGCAAAACGATCGCCCCTCCCATTTAAAATTTGAAGTTTTTAGCACATACACAAAATCAAATATTTGTCAAGTTTTTCAATCCAATCACCTATTCTAGTTACCATTAATTCGATCGCGCGCGCGGTTTGTCCGCACCTTCAAATTTCATCGGGATTGATACCCTGACTTCTTAAATACTCTGCAAGTCGATCGGCCCGCTGTTGTTCCTGTTCGGCCCGCTGTTGTTCCTGCTGAACCCGTTCGACACCCCACAACAACAAATTCCCATTCTCATCCCACCAGCGCAACCAATAACCCTTCCTCTGAGATTTTTCTCCTTCCCAAACCCCCAAAAATAAATTCATTGATTCTATCCAAAATCGCTGATTAGCATCCGGTTGTTGCAGTTCATATTCTCCCGACTCTGAGAGTCTGTAAACTTCCAAAATTCCCAGCTTAGGCTCAAAAATTACATAAACTGGCACTTGCAAAATTCGCTCGTAAAACCGCCATTTTCCGTAAGGATATGTCGGTTTTGTGGAATATTCGCTGCCATCAGGATCTGATAAAAATTCCATCACTACTGCCGGTACTTCTCCCTCAGCATTGGGAGTATAACTGCGGCGAATTTCTCCAGATTCGGCGGGCAATACCGAGGGTACGTAAACCCAATCCGGTGCTTTTACTATTGTTTTGTCGTTGACTTTAGCGCACAGTCCAAAGTTGGAAGCTATCAGCATTGAAGCTAAAATGAATCCTGCGACTTCCAAGGATTCTCTGAGGGCGGCTGCTAAAAGTGGCTGGTCGATGTTTTCCACAGGATCGTCTGGTAATTTGAAGTCTTCTGGTAATTTCTCCCAAGTTATAGTGTACTTGGTTTTGGTTTTAGTTTCGACAGGTTTCGATAATGTTTGGGTCATTGGTTTATGCTTGTGGTAGAAGTGATTTTATGGACGCGATAAATTTTTGATTAAAATTTTCTAACGATCGCCCTTTAACCCAAAAATTAGAGAACTCAAGAGCGATCGGGAAATCACAGCCATCTTAATTTTAGCGATTATTCAAGGTCTATTCACCAACTAACTCTCTATGCTGTGCGATCGGCTTTTCGACTGAGTTCGCGCTCGCCCCTCACCATTAGAAATTTGAGAGCAATTCCAGCAGACAACACAAAACCTAAGATTTGTCAATAATATTTAGCTAACAATAGCACGCGGGCGATCGAGATCCGTGAAGCGCGATCGCCCGCTTACTTTTTAGCCGTTACTCTCAGGCAATTCGCCAAACCGATCTCGATAACGCCCTAGCAAAGATTCGAGTTCAGCAGCGCGCTGACTTTCAGCTTCGGCGCGCTGACTTTCAACTTCGGCGCGCTGGCGTTCAGCTTCGGCGCGCTGGCGTTCAGCTTCGGCGCGCTGGCGTTCCGCTTCTAATGCCGAGGCTAATTCATCAGGAATCAGTAATTTTTCTCCATTATCTTCCCGATAAAAACCGATGAGTTTTCCCTCTATTTCAAAACGCAACTGCAGCACTTCACTGCGACTGTCAGTAATTAATTGATAGCTATCTTCCCGCAATCGATATCCCCGCAATTTTTCCGGTATCCATTGCCCTTTTGGGTCAAACAACCAATATTCTTGAATTTCTAAACTTTCGTACAATTCTTTTTTCGTAACTTTATCTTCCGACTGCGTACTCGGTGAAGTAATTTCAAAAACTACCTTCGGAACTTGCCCTTCTAACCAGATTTTATAATTATCTCTGCCTCCGGGTTCTACATCGTAGATTACCATGACATCCGGTGCAGTACGCAATTTTGGGAAACCTTCAGCATAATATAAAAACTGGTTAGCCAAAACGGTAGCGCGCTGTCCGCTCAGGTATTGCTTGAGGACTTCTAAAGTGGTTAGAATTGCATAAAGGTGGTCGTAAGTTTCTGCCACGGGTTTTCCATCCGCACTGGGGTAGATAATTTCAGATGATTTGAGGGTGGGAACGACTGTTCTCATGGTCGTGCTTCCTGTGAGTTGTAGTTCTATTATAAACCTTTTTTGCCTCTTACCAATGGGAGAATCTCACTTTTGTAACAAGCATTTTTTCGGAGTGCGAGCCTCCCCGCTCGTTTAGTTATGTATGAAAACGCGATCGGGGATGCTCGTTTAGTTATGTATGAAAACGCGATCGGGGACAGCACTATAAAGTAAAACTGAGATGCTCCCAACTAGCACTTGCAACATTCGTTCGTAAAACTGCCATTTTCCGTAAGGATATGTCGGTTTCACGGAATACTCAAACTCCTCATAATCCGACAACAATTCCATCGCTACTGCGGGTGCTTCTCCCTCTGCATTGGGAGTATAACTGCGGCAAATTTCTCCCGGTTCGGCTGGCAATACTGAGGGCACGTACACCTAATTCGGTGCTTTTACTATTGTTTTGTCGTTGACTTAGGCCTACATTCCAAAATTGGCAGCTATCAGCCTTGAAGCTAAAATGAATCCTACAAATTCCAAGGATTCTCTGAGGGCGGTGGCTAAAAGTGGCGGGTCGATATTTTCCACAATATCGTCTGGTAATTTGAAGTCTTCTGGTAATTTTTTCCAAGTTATATTGTACTTGGTTTTGGTTGAAGTTGCGACTGGTTTCGATAATGTTTGGGTCATATTTTTTGTTTTTAAATTCATTTTATTGTTTGAACATTTTGCATAAAATTTTAAGTTCGGAGTGTTTTTGTTACTAATTGAAACCTCTGCAAAGCTATATCCGTAACTGTAGTTTGTATGTTTTGCACCTTTTTAATCCTAAAGAAAAGCCCATTTTACCATGTTCGCGGTTTTTCAAAAATAACATTTTTTACTGAGTATTTTCAGTAGGATTTTGTTCTGATGTTATTGCAATTTTAGGAGGTGCAATAGGCAATTTGGGCTGTTTGTGCAAGCTGGGAAATCCCGGCTCTACTGATTGAGTTTCCACAGTGGTCATCGCATTTTCTTTCTCGGCAATGGGCGCTAATGTTTGAGCGATTTTAACTTGCTGTCGCAGTTGTTCTGTCGAACCCAACAAGCTTCCCAATCCTTTGAACAATTGGCGAATGTTGTTGCGGAGCTCCGGGTTTCCTGTCAATTCATCCACGTCGGAAGTAATTTTCTGCAGGTTTTGAAATGTAGCTCGTGCGGAATCTAGAGTTTGCTGCAATAATAGCAAAGTGGCGGGATTGTCGATCTGGCTGGATAAATTTCGTAAATTAACAGAAGCTTGGGCGGCATTGGCTGAGAGAATTTCTAAATTGTTCAGCAGTTGTCCTTGGTTGATGCGGTTAATTGTCGGGCTCAAACTGCTGACAGCTACCCGCAATTCTTGACTACTTTGATTGATGTTGTTTAAAGTCGAGACTAAACTGGCACGGTTGGTTACTACTAAAGCATTGAGTTGGTTGGCTGTTAATGTAATTTGATTGGCTGCTTGAGTTACTGAATTGGCAGAATCGATCGCAGCGGCAGATACGGCTTTTGTGGAAGTGTCGGCTGTAGCTGCTACTTTAGAAACATCTGCGGCGACTCCTGATATTTCTCCCTTGACCGATTGATTTAAACTGCTTGCTTCTCCTTTTAAGGATTGATTCAAACTGCCTATTTCGATTTGTAAGGATTTAGTTAAACTATTGGCTTCTCCTTTTAACGATTGATTTAAAGTTCCTAGTTCGTTGGTTACTGATTTACTTAAAGTGCCAACGTCTCCCCTGACGGATTGATTCAAGCTTTTTATTTCTGCTTTGGCAGTTTGAGTGAGAGCCGATAAATCTTGAGTTAGTTTAGCTGCACCTTGAGCTGTGTTGGCTGTATCCCGTGCAATTGATTTAATACTGTCGAATAGGGCGGGGTCGGTGTATAAATTAGCTAGGCGGACTGTGGAGCGAATTAGCTCGTCTAGACTGACTCCTGCTTGACCTTTTAAGCGGGAATTTTTGCAGATTATTGCAGGGGGACAGTCGGCACTAATGGGATTGGCGGTAAGTAATGAGTCTGGCAAAATTGAGTTGGGGGTAATGTCGATCGACGATTCGCCAATTAAACCCGATTTATTCGCTTCGATTAGCACATCGCGGGGAATGACTAAAGTGCCGGGGGCAATTTCCAGTGTGACGTCTACGCCGTTGGAGCTGGCTTTGAGGGCGGTAATTTTACCGACTGCAACCCCGCGATACCTGACGGGCGTGCCTATTTGCATTCCCTGGGCGCTGGCAAATTCTACGGCGAATTTGTAGCTGCGGTTGCCTAGCTGCACGCCCCGCAGCCAGAGGACTAAGCCTCCAAATAAGCCGATTCCTACTAAAATTAAGAATCCGACAGAACCTTCTCTCATCGTTCGCGATCGCATATTGCCTCCTGAGTCAGTAGTCATTAGTCATTAGTCATTAGTCATTAGTCATTGGTCATTAGTCATTGGTTATTGGTTATTGGTTATTGGTTATTGGTTATTGGTTATTGGTTATTGGTTATTGGTTATTGGTTATTGGTTATTGGTTATTGGTTATTAGTCGTGATTTTTAGGGCATGGCCCAATAGATTGTAGGTAGGAGTTTAATTGAGGGGCTAAGTCGTTAATGAGGGCTGTAAGCTCATTTATCTGTTGAACAGTTAAAAGGTTTCGAGTGTAAGCTCGTCTCAACCAGTGCTGAGTTTCGTTCAGAGAGGCTCTGGCTATTTTTACAAAGCGTCGATTGTCTTGATAGCTGCCTCGTCCTAGTCCTTCTGCTATGTTAGCACCGACGCTATCTGCTGAACGGACAATTTGTTTGCCGATCGTATCTTTGGCAAAAATATCCCAACTGTTAACAATTTTCCAGATCTCATCTGCTAATCGTTCTGATAATCTATAAACCCGCAATTCCTGAAAACTTTTGCTTGTCATATTACCCTCGTTCTTAATAATCGATGACCAATGACTAATGACCAATGACTGCTGACTAATGACCAATGACCAATGACCAATGACCAATGACTAATGACCAATGACCAATGACCAATGACCAATGACTAATGACCAATGACCAATGACCAATGACCAATGACCAATGACTAATGACCAATGACCAATGACTAATGACCAATGACTAATGACTAATGACCAATGACCAATGACCAATGACCAATGACTAATGACTAATGACTAATGACCAATGACTAATGACTATCCAATCAGTTGAATCGGCCCGGTAACGCTGCCGCTAAAAAATTGTTTAATTAATAAATTATCTGTGGTTGCAATGTCGCTGACGGTTCCCTCCCACTGCACTTTGCCTTGATAGAGAAATATGATGCGATCGGCTGTGCGGCGGATGGTACTGTCTTGGTGGGTGACGATCGCATAAGTGCTGCAAACTCCTTGAGCTTTCTGCAAGTCGCGGATTAAATCTTCAATTACCGTCGAAGCGATGGGATCTAAACCCGCCGTCGGTTCGTCGTACAGTAAAACCTCTGGATTATCCCTCGCATTATCGGGATTCGCCATGATGGCGCGGGCAAAACTTACCCGCTTCCGCATTCCCCCAGACAACTGCGCTGGATAGCGTTCGCCAATTCCCGGTAAACCCACCATATCCAACTTCTCCTCGACCAATTGCCGAATCCGGGGGCGCGGCAGCTTAGAATGCTGGTACAGTAAAAAACCGACATTCTCCTCCACCGTCAGCGAATCAAACAAAGCCGCTTGCTGAAACACCATCCCAATCCCGATCGGATCTGCCACGTCGTCTACCCATCCCACCCTGCGCTGTCCCTGAACGACAACCTCTCCGGCATCGGGGGCCAACAAACCCGCAATTATCCGCAAAATCGTCGATTTCCCCGTCCCGGAAGGGCCAATAATTGCCAGGGCCTCTCCCCGATAAATGTTCAGATCGACTCGATCGAGGATCTGGTTCTGGCCGAAGGACTTACTTACCCCTTTGAGTTCGATTAGCGGCTCAACCATAAGATGTTATCAATAAGTTGTCAGTCCTCAGTCATCAGTCTAGCTAATGACTGAGGACTCATGACTAATAATTAATGACTTAAATAGACTGCCAGAATCAAAACTCTCTTGTATTGTAAATTTGTCAGATTGAGCTGTTCCAATACCCTTAAGACTAATTAACCATGTCAATTAGTTCATTTCCTAAAGCCCTTCGCGTCTTGGCTAAAGCCAAGCAGGTTATTGCCCATTCCAGAAATCCTTACCCCCCTTCTTTGCGGAACGGGCGAGTTCACCAGTGGTTTAAGTGGTTGGCCCCCGGACTGTTGGTGAAACGGTGGCTGCTGATCAGTGCTAGCGGTGTGGTGCTTGCCACCTTGGGTTTAGCGATTTGGACTGGGATGACTCCGATTTTTTTCTTGTTGCAATTGTTGAGAAATTTTTTGACGTGGATTGCAGAAGTTATTCCCAATTACGTGTCGGGGCCGGTCGTGATTGCTGGCGGGATTTTGTTAATTTTGTGGGGGCAAACTCGCAGTTTGAACTCTATTACTCAAGTGCTGATGCCGGAAGGGAATGAGGAATTGGTCGATCGACTCCTCAACCACCGCCGCTTGCACCGCGGCCCGAAAATTGTGGCAATTGGAGGCGGTACCGGGCTTTCTAATTTGCTCAGGGGATTGAAGGAATACAGTGCCAAAATCACTGCTATTGTCACGGTGGCGGATGACGGCGGGTCTTCCGGGCGACTGCGGCGGGAAATTGGGGTGCTGCCGCCGGGAGATATTCGCAATTGTTTGGCGGCCTTGGCAGATGAGGAAAAGTTATTGACTGAGTTATTTCAATATCGTTTTCAGGCCGGTGACGGTTTGGTGGGCCACAGTTTTGGGAATTTGTTTTTGACGGCGATGAGCGATATTGCTGGAGATTTGGAACAGGCGATCGCCGCGAGTTCTAAAGTTTTAGCGGTTAGGGGAGAGGTGCTGCCGGCCACTCTGAGCGACGTTTCTTTGTGGGCAGAACTGGCTGACGGCAGGATAATTGAGGGGGAGTCCAGCATTACCGAAGCTAACGGAAAAATCGTCAAAATAGGCTGCATTCCTGCTAATCCTCCCGCTTTGCCCAAGGTGGCGATCGCGCTGAGGGAAGCGGATTTTATAATTATTGGGCCGGGGAGTCTTTATACGAGCGTGATTCCGAATTTGTTGGTGCCGGAAATTGCCGAGGCGATCGCCCGCAGCGAAGTTCCGCGCATTTATGTGTGCAATATTATGACTCAGCCGGGAGAAACTGACGGATACAGTGTTGCAGATCACATTCGGGCGATCGATCGCGCTTGCGGCCGGCCCCTGTTCGATGCTGTAGTAGTTCAAGGAAAAGTCCCTTCTGCAAAAGCCTTGATCCGCTATTCTCAGGAAAATTCCTATCCGGTAGTGCTCGATAGAGAAGCCGTAACGCAATTGGGCAGGCGAATAGTCATCGCAAATGTGATGGATGAAGATAAAAATACGGGTTTAATTCGCCACAATTCTCAAAGGTTGGCGGGAATGTTGCTGCGTTGGTACGGGCGCGCCCAGAACATTTAAGCTGTTAACTGTTAACTGTTAGCTGTTGACTGTTGACTGTTAACTGTTAACTGTTGACTGTTGACTGTTAGCTGTTAACTGTTGACTGTTGACTGTTGACTAACAACTGAGGGCGGGCACGGCGCACCGCCCCTACTAACAACTAACAACTAACAACTAACAACTAACAACTAACAACTAACAACTAACAACTAACAACTAACAACTAACAACTAACAACTAACAACCAACAACTAACAACCAACAACTAACAACTAACAACTAACAACTAACAACCAACAACTAACAACTAACAACTAACAACTAACAACTAACAACTAACAACTAACAACTAACAACTAACAACTAACAACTAACAACTAACAACTAACAACTAACAACTAACAACTAACAACCAACAACTAACAACTGATAACTGACAACTAATATGATACTTTCTCTTCCTGATTTTGAGGCTACGCGCAAGTTTGGTGTGGCGTTAGGTCGATCGCTCCCCGCCGGCACTGTAATCTTATTGCAAGGAGATTTAGGAGCCGGCAAAACCACCTTAGTGCAAGGTATCGCTGAAGGTTTGGGAATCTCCGAATCTGTGGAAAGTCCTACTTTCACCCTGATTAACGAGTATTTTGCAGGGCGAGTTCCGCTGTATCATCTAGACTTGTATCGACTGGAACCCGAAGAAGCAGAGGCTTTGCACTTAGAAAGTTATTGGGACGGATTAGAAATGGATTTGGGAATTGTGGCGATCGAGTGGGCAGAAAGATTGCCGTACAAACCAGATAATTATTTGCAAATTTATCTGAGTTATTGCGATAACGGGCGGCAAATTGAATTGATTGGCGATCGCCCATTATTAGATGGGTCATTACAGGGTTAAGAAAGGGCGATCGTACTTACTGCGGACGGTTGACAAGAATCAATTTGCCTCTCAAAGTTTCTTCACCAACAATAGCATCATTGATGCGTGTTGCCAACATTTCTACATTCCGATTTTTGGTACAAACAATAATACCAGAGTGGTCTAGCTGTTAGTTGTGCAGTCCGATAAAATCAAACCGATTGTAATGTCAAAACAGCTCTCTCTTTGCTTATAGCAAATGCTAGCACTTCTGGATCGGGAATCCCAAGTCCTGCTTTTCCTGCTTCCTGAACAGTCAGGACATTGTGACCAAAAGCGCGCAACAATTGGACGACTGGCAAAGGAAATTGTTCGTCGGCATACAAATTCAGCATGACTCAGGCTTCCTCATTCTTGCAGATTGCTTCTTCGATTTCCTCCAGATGTGCATCAGCATAAGTCCAAACATTCACTAGATCGGCAGCGCTGAGATGGGGATAAAATTGTAGAAGTTCAGAATCGCTTGAACCTTCACGGCGAAAACTTTCAAGCAGCCAAACTGGGATGCGAGTTTTGGCGATACAAGCATCGCCACCGCACACATCGGGAGTTTTCGTAATTCCCGGCCAGCTATGGTTCAAACTTTGAGTTAAAAGCCGTAGGACTTCGGCTTTTTCGCTGGGAGTTAAGACCAGTAGTTGTGTTTCTAGTTCTTTGAGGAGCATGGGTAATATCGCCTTTGCAATAGGAGAATATACAGTTATTTTAGCAAAAATTTTTTGAGTTAGGCTCAAAAATTGTCGCAATTCCAAAGATGGGGCAAGTCGGTATTGCAGACCGAACATACAAATAGGTTTTCTTTGATAATGTTCAGTTGGCTACACGCAGGACAGCGGCGAAATACAAACTCTATTGTAAATTTATCTGGACGATCGAGCGGTATGCGATCGAGAGATTCAGCCACTTGAAACCAGGATTCTGGTTCTGGACAAAAGCCTGTTGATTGATTGGTAATTTCTAGCACTTTCCAGCCGCGATTGCCGCCTCCAAAAAATATTTCTCCAGCCGAGAGTACAGGAAATCCGCCCGCACAAGCTATATGTTCTGAGTGGCGATCGGCGATGCAAAGATCGCCTTTTAAATCTACTACAAAAGTTGCTGCGAGCGAGCGAAAAATATTCAGCTTCCGGCTAGTTCTAGCAATCCATTTCTCTAGCTGACTGACTGAATCAATCTTAGTACCAATAGGAAAGTCAGCAACAGAAAGCCGAATTTCATTCGAGCCTACATATTGGTACAACTTTGCCATTACTGTCACCCTCGATCGGATTTTAACACTTTACCTGTATTCAAGCTGGCTCAGCGTCAAATGTCAAGGCTTCTCCCCTGACATTTGTATCTAATTTGCCGTTCTCAAAAACAACTTTTCCTCCCACAACAGTCACCACGGGCCATCCCGTCAAATTCCAACCTTCAAAGGAACTCCAGCCGCACTTACTCGCCATTTCTGCTCCGACAACCGGGCGGTATTTTTCCAAATCTACCAATACTAAATCGGCATCCAAACCCGGAGCAATTTTCCCTTTATTGGGAATTTTATAAGCCTTAGCAACTGCCGCCGACATCCAGTTAGAAACTTGCGCTACGGTACATTTTCCCTCGACTGCTTGCGTCAGCATCAAAGGCAAAGAAGTTTCTACTCCGGGCATTCCCGATGGCGTATTCGGATACTCTTGAGCTTTTTCTGCTAAGGTGTGTGGCGCGTGATCTGTGGCGATAAAATCAATTACGCCGTCGAGTAAAGCTTGCCAAAGTATTTGGTTGTCTTTGGGTTCGCGCAAGGGCGGATTCATCTGTGCTAAACTGCCAATTTTCTGATATGCACTGGTATTTAACAACAAATGCTGTGGTGTTACTTCCGCTGTTACCCAACTCGGTTTTTCCTGGCGCAAAAACTCGGCTTCATCGCCTGTTGAAAGGTGCAGGATGTGCAATCGGCGCTGATATTTTTTAGAAAGTTTTACGGCTAGTTGAGTTGCTAATAAGGCTGCTTGATTGTCTTGAATTTGCGAGTGTACGGCGATATCGGAAATGCCGGCAAATTCCTGACGGCGCTGATTGATTCTAGCTTGATCTTCGGCGTGTACTGCAATTAGCCGATCGCCCTTGGCAAAAATCTGCTCTAAAGTTGCTTCTCCATCCACCAACAACTGGCCGTGCATCGAACCCATAAATACCTTAATCCCCGGAGTCGGATTTGCATCCAACAAATCCGGCAAATTCTCCGGCGTTGCACCAATAAAAAAGCCGTAATTGACCAAACACTTCTCGGCAGCGCGGCTTAATTTATCATCTAAGGCCGCTTGGGTGGTAGTTAAAGGTCGCGTATTGGGCATTTCCAAAAACGATGTCACGCCGCCTTTAGCGCAGGCACAACTAGCGGTAAACAAGTCTTCCTTGTGTTCCAAACCCGGTTCGCGGAAGTGTACCTGCGGGTCAATTACTCCGGGTAACAGAGTTAAGCCGATCGCATCTATTTCGCGATCGGCCGATGCGGCAATTTCGGGAGCAACCCGAACAATTTTGCCATCGCTAATTAGTACGTCCCCTACCAAAAACTCGCCGTCTGGTAACAAAATGCGAGCGCGGCGGATTAACAAATTTGATGTGGTCGGCATAAGTTATAATTGAGATCGGTAATGTGTGTGGAAACCTGCAACAAGTTTATCCTTAAAACAGTTGGAAAAATAGTAATAAATCTAACTAGGTTTGGGAAAATTTTTAATTTGTCGGGTGCGAATTGGGTGCGTTACTCAACGACATAGTATAAAAACTTACCCGTCGAACACAGATTTGGCGGGTTTCCTCAAAAAAACTCCGAATTAAGTCTATAATTTATATCCAGCTCAGTCACTTAATACTTATGACTCGTCTAGACAAGTCAGCCGACGACAAACCCCCGCAAAATACCGACGAAAATCCTTGGATTGAAGGAATTAAGACGATCGGCTTAGCAGCATTCTTGGCCTTTGGCATCCGCACCCTAGTGGCAGAAGCTCGTTATATTCCTACCGGCTCGATGCTCCCAACTCTACAAATTAACGATCGGTTAATTATAGACAAGGTGAGCTATCGATTCCAAGACCCCCACCGAGGAGATATTATCGTATTTATGCCTCCCGATTCGGCGAGTTTGTGCACGGGACAGCCTCCGCCGATCAAAGATGCCTACATCAAGCGAGTTATCGGGCTTCCGGGGGACACTGTGGAAGTCAAAGACGGAAAAGTTTTTATCAACAAGCAGCCGCTACAGGAAAAATATATAGAAGAAATTCCGCAGTATCCCTACGGGCCTGTAGTTGTATCTCAAAATTCTTACTTGGTGCTCGGCGACAACCGCAATGCAAGCTGTGATAGCCATTATTGGGGCTTTGTACCGAAGCAAAATATCATCGGTAGGGCGATCGTCCGTTTTTGGCCTCTCAACCGCACAGGCTCGATCGATCCCACGCCGCTTTATCCCGCCAAAAATTAGCTACCATTCAAATCCTCGGCGGTTTCAACCGCCGGGTTTGTGAGTTAATGCGTGATATCAATTTCGGTTGCATCAGAATTGTTCAAACCGTCAACAGTCAAAAGTAAACAGTTAACCGGAACAGCTTATCATTGCAGCAGATTTAATATGCTGTTTCGCGATCGATCGCTTTCACAACTTTGTTATACATCTCCTCTGCTTCTTGCGGCGAATTGCCGATACTCGTCAATCCCAATTTGCCAAACTCCGACAAACAACCCATTAAATGAAACACGCTCCCCGTCTCAGTACCGCTATCAAAATGCAGTTGATTGTCAGCAATAATATCCATCAAATCGTTCGGCAACAATCCCCGATACCGCTGTTTTTTCAAATTGTCCGAAGCGACATAATATTTCGGACGGCCCTGCTGGCTGTAAAACAATCCCGTAGTGCGATCGTAACGACCGTTTGTTAACAGCTTCAAAGCCATAAACGGATGAGTTGTCCCTCCTTTTCGCAAATTAATTTCTATTGCTTGAATATCCCATGTGCCGTCATCTTGTCGCACGGCAACAGCATCGACTCCAAATCGCTCTAAAGCACCTTTATCAGCTAAATTTTTCCCCACTTTCCACCCCAATTCTTGCAACGCCAGCCGATAGGATTCATCAGCCGGAAATTGGCAACCCAAGAAAATTTGATTGTCCGGGCCTCCTAAAATCTGGTCGTGGGTTGAGAGAATCTCTACTTCGCCGCTGGGGACGATTCGACCTTGAACGCTGGGCGATCGCTTTTCTTCTCCTTCAATAAATGCTTCGGCAATTGCCCCTAACTCGGGAATGCGGCTGCTGAAATTTTCCCAGGTTTCGCCTGTGGATTGAAAGCGCAAATTATGGAAGCTATCGCCAATTGCTTTAACTCTTTCTGGCGGCGCTTTGCTTGCGATCGGTTTGAGGTCTAAAATTGCATTTCCTTCCCCCGAAAAACCTTCATTTAATTTAATTACTATCCGCTGCAAATGCGGCTGCCTTTCCCACAAATCGGCCGCAACTTCCGCTAAATCTTCCGCATTCCAAACCAACTCAGAACCGTCAGGATAAGCCACGCCACATTCTTTAAAAATCTGCCTGCTGCCGCTTTTGGTTCCCCAGTAATGCAGATCCGGATCGCTGCCCCACAAAGGAATTCCCAATTTAACAGATAACTCGCGTTCCAAAGCCGTCGAGTTGTAACAAACCATATAAGATTTTGTCGGCCGCACTGCTTGACGGATGCGCTCCATCAACCGGGGGCGGTCTAAAATTTTCTGAGTCAGGGATTTAGCAGAAGCATCGTAAGCACAGAACAGCAAAAGGCGATCGCGCGCGTGAGAAAATGGAATACCAGGGAGCAATTGCAGGTAATAATCCACAATCATTGGGTGCAGCGGTTGCGAGGTAATGTAAATTAAGCGCGTGCGGGGATTTCGCAGGCGAATTAATGAAAACAAATGCCGCTCTTCATAGTGGTAAGCACCCTCAACTTTCTGCATTTCTTGCTGGTCTAAGCTGAGAGACGGAATGATGATGATGTCACAATCATCGCTGTCAAATTCTTCGCTCGCTCGCCAATGTTCGCGTAATTGTGTTTGAAGATTGCGAAATTGCTGTGCGGATTCCGAAGATGAATTCTTTAACTCTTTCATGGCGTTTAATCCTAATGATTCAAATAATGCTTGCTAATAGTGTAGGGTACATCATCCCAAATACCTGAGACAACTCAAACAGTTTTTTTTTGACGCACCTGATGGATGATTGAGGACACAAATGCACAATAGTGACTTATATTTATTCCGTCAATTATTTGTAATAAAAATTATTTGTAGTGAGGAATGTAAGTCCTTTGACGAATGCGGACTAAAGTGTTCGCTACGAACCAATTTTATTATGTCGTTCGATCTGACACGATATTAAGGTGCGTTTGTTCCAATATTTGAGGCAAATCAAACATATTTTTGCTGACGCACCCTAGGGATAACTAAGAAGCTCGCCGCACTCGAAAAAGTCTGGCATATTCCAATATAGGTTCTAGTCGCCGTTGATTTTGCTTGAGTGCCGAGATCAATTTTTCCGAAGGGCGGAATACCAGAGGAGCCGAATATTTTTTCAGCATTTCCCTATCTGGCGACTGGCTCAGCAGCATCAGCCGTACATCTTTGTCAAGCAAATAACTCAGAGAAAGCAAATCTCCCATGTTAGTAAAATCGTTCCCGCGATCGCTAATTACAATTGTATCTTTAATCGACCTATTAGCTATCGCTTCTTTGTTAATATTTTTCGCAACTTCAGCATTAAAATAGCTCAAGTCTTTGCTCCACGAAGTATCAGAAACCGCACTGAGCGTACAGGATGCTATACTTGCTGTAAATATCCCGGCTAAAACGACTTGCCAAAACCGCTGCTGAGTTTTCAGATGACTCGCGAGCAAGTAAGCCACTGCTAGCTGCACTCCTGGAAAGCAAGAAATGAGATAGCGGCTGACGGCGGAACGTTTGCCACCGAGAATTAGATCGGGTAAAGCTAGTATCAAAAAAGGTACAAAAATTGATGTTAAGATAAACAGCTTAGTTGAATTGCTAGTTTGGCGACATATTTTGTAAATGGCTGCGGCAATTAATAGCAAAAATGGCAATCTCAGCAGATAAGTCCATATATTGTCAAAGCCGAAGTCGAAGTCAAAAAATAAGGCTGTAAAGCTGAGAGTCCACAATTTTGCTAGATACAGCCAACCAGGAGATACTCGCGTCCAATCTGTCGTTGCTGAAGCTCGTTGGAGATTGGTAGCCAGCACGTAAATCCACGGTAGATACAAGATTAAAGCTGCTGTTACTGCTAAGAAAAATTGAGAATTAGTAAGGTGACTTCGCAATTTCTTTTTTTTAACAAACAGCCCGGAAGAAATGATAAAAACTCCGTGTCCGATGAGTGTTAAACTGAAGAAAGGGTGAGTGTAGAAGCCGATCGCGATCGCCAGCGAGTAATAGGCCCAATTTTGCCAGCCCCGCAACCGCACTGCTCTCAACAACAGCCAACTGCTGCCAATAACTACGGCTGTCAGCAAACTGTACTGCCTTGCTGTTTGGGCAAACAAGATGTCAAAGGGAGATAAAGCTAACAGTGCTGTTGCTACTAACTGCACATTTTTTGAGGCGAAAAGTTCCTGAGCTAAAGCGTACATCAAAGGCAGCGACAGCAAACTCAATATGGCTGGCAAACTGCGGGATGCTGCTAGAGAACTGCCAAATTGTTGCATCCACCAACGAGCCATGAGAAAGTACAAAGGCGGATGTTGTGGGTCTTCTAGTGCTAAAGAATGAATTGTGTCTGCTGCTGTACTTCCCGGTTTAATCCGCTGATATTTCTGCAATTCTGGTGCGGGAATAATTCGGTTTTGGAATAGTTCGTCGTCGATTTCTTGCCTGGTGAAACCAGCGGCGCGGATTGATGTGTAAACTTCGTCGTGCCAGTAAAGTTTGCGATCGAGCTCGAAGAACCGAAATCCGATTCCTAGTAAAATGCCGATCGCCAATAAGCCGATCGGCAACCGGGAATTTTGAGAATTAACAGATGTGTCTTGAGGTGTTGTATATGCCATGCTTGTCCTTATTGTGGCGATCGTCCTAGAAACAGCGCAGATCG
Source organism: Tychonema sp. LEGE 06208 (assembly GCF_015207505.1). Lineage (GTDB taxonomy): Bacteria > Cyanobacteriota > Cyanobacteriia > Cyanobacteriales > Microcoleaceae > Microcoleus. The sequence continues at coordinate 191 of NZ_JADEWT010000057.1, read as the reverse complement.
ACTTTGGGGACGATCGCGCCACTACGCTCAGAAAGCGGGTTTTTTAGCTGGTTTGCCTGCTGCAACCCGTGTATTGCTCTGCAAAACCCCGGTTTCTCTCCACCCCCGTTTGGGTTCTGGTAAGCTGCTGTGCATTTAAATTGTATATTTCGACGATCGATCAAAAATCTTCTCCCCCATCTCCCCATCTC
>NZ_JADEWT010000056.1 GCF_015207505.1 Tychonema sp. LEGE 06208 | reverse complement strand
TATAAATAGAACTTTGAGCCGTGGGCTTATTTAAGGCTAAGTTGAGCTTAGGATTGGGGCTAATATTCATGCTATTCATACTTATTTTACTGGGCATTAGTGTAACATTAATAAAAAGGTTTTGTCAGAAAGTATTCACAGACATATCTACCTGACAAAATAGACATTAATCTTGTACCTAGTCCATCACCCCGTCGCACAACAACTCCCTTAATAATAGGAGGGGCTGATGGTAAGTTGTCTTGAGAATAAAAGTTAGCAGATAAAGTAGCTTCATCTTGGCTAGATTTCAATTGAGGATTATCAGGTTTGACAGGAATGCCATAGATTTCCACTTCATCCAGATGAAGATACTCATTCTCCCGCAATTGCAACCGCACAAACCGTGCGGCTTGATGTTGAACATTTACTAAGAGTGGTTTTCCGTCAATTCCCCCAAAGACATTTTGTTGATCATTTGAATAACATAATTCCCAATTCAGTGCATCCTGAGACAATAAAACATTCAACGTCGAGGCACGTTCCTGACAACAATCCATACGATTATAAATTTTAATCTCAGAAAGTTGATAGGTTCCTTGCAAGTCAATCTGCCACCAGGGTTGATTCTCTTTCAGTGTACAAAAGCCAAATCTTCCGTTTTTATTGCTATTACACGCTCCCTGGTGGTCATAACCATATACTTCAGGCAGATAAACAGAACTTTGAGCCGTTGGTTTGTTTAAGGCTAAGTTGAGCTTAGGATTGGGGTTAAGATTTATGTTATCCTTACTTGTTTGTCTGGCTTCAATAGCAAATTCCAAACTGGATTGAAATTGCGCTGAGTTAGGATTGATTTTAATAGCCCTTTTATAGTTAGCGATCACATCTTCCCAACGCCCCAACTTCTCTAAAGCTTCTCCCAACTTGTAGTGAGACCAATGAAAACTGGGATTATGCGCGATCGCACTCAGATAAGCAGCCACAGCCTCCTCAATCTTACCACTCCGCAGTAATTGATTACCCCGAATCAAATCGCTCATAACTTTATCAACTCCAGAAACAACAGCAGGGACACCGCTTCTTACCCCTGTTGTATGTTTTCTTACCCCTGTTGTATGTTAATGTCGCTCTACGCACTTGTCAAGTTCCCTCAGCCCCGTGTTACAATCCAACCTTGGAGTGTATGTTCATGTCTGTGCGTGGATTGGGTGATTTGTGATGGATAATCAACGGATGAGTGCAGGTCGGTTACTGAAACAGGCGAATCAGTTGAAGCGGATGGGGAAGTTGGATCAAGCGATCGCTCTTTATCGTCAGGCGATCGAGATTAACCCCCATTTTGCTTGGGCGTATCATAATTTGGGAGACACCCTGGTTAAACGGGGGAATTTAGATGAAGCTGTTGCTTGTTATTCAGAAAGTTTAAAAGTTAATCCCAATTCAGCTTGGTTATTGTATATTTTGGGTGAGGCTTTGGCTCAACAGGGCGATTTAGAAGCTGCTGTTGAATATTTACAAAAGGCTATTGAGATTAAACCGAACTGCGATAAATTACATAACAGATTGGGTCAAGTATCGGCTCAAAATGCTCTCAAAAGTAAGACACTTGAAGAATTTTATTCACAACATACCGGAAAAGTATCTGATAAATGGTCTTCATATTTATTTGTATATGATCAAATCCTAAAAAAATACAGAAATATGAATGTCAGATTACTAGAAATAGGTGTTCAAAATGGTGGTTCTCTTGAAATATGGTCAAAATATTTTTCTAATGCCAAATTAATCTTAGGCTGCGACATCAACCCTAAGTGTGCCAAGTTGACCTATGAAAAATCAAGGATTCATGTACTTGTAGGTGATGCCAACTCTGATGAAGTTAAAAGTAATGTGATTGAATTATCTAAAAGTTTTGATATAATTATTGATGATGGTTCTCATCATTCTTCAGATATTATAAAATCTTTTGCCAGATATTTTCCTCTTTTAGAAGATGGCGGAATATATATAGTCGAAGATATACATAGTTCATACTGGAAAGAATACGAAGGTGGTTTGTTTTACCCTTTTTCCTCTGTTACTTTTTTTAAATATCTTATTGACATAATTAATTATGAACACTGGGGAATTGCAAAAAAAACAACAGACTTATTAAACGAATTGTGTAAGAAATATAGTTGTACAATTGACCCAATCGATCTTGAAAGTATCCACTCAATTACATTCTTTAACTCCCTGTGCGTGATTATCAAATGTAAACCGGAACATAATTCTCTAGGAAAACGTTATCTTGTAGGATTAATTGAAGAAATTAGTAAATTGCAGCAAAAGTTTAATAACACTTATAATCTGCCACCAGTCCAAAAAAATAATCAATGGTCAGAGACTAACAAATACACGATAAATACAACAATAATTTCATGTTCACAAGATGACCCAGAAGCACTTTGGGGATTTAATCTGGAGGAAGTAGAACAACTCAACACCAGAAACCCAGTTGAACTTATGTTGAAAGGTTGGGTGTTAGGAAAAAAATCAAAAGTAGAGGTTATAGAAATTATCCACAATCATGTAGTTGTTAAACAGGTTTTCGTAAATGTTCCCCGTCCAGATGTTGCTGAGGCTTATTCCTCTGTGCGTGATGCTGAGATGAGTGGATTTGAAACTATTGTTGATATCGGTGAACTTTTAGATCAGGGAGAGTTACTAATACAAGCCGTTTGTTCAGATAAAAGTTTTATTCCACTCAAAAAAGTTCAGTTTGAGGTAGTGGCAAAAAAAAGTGATTTTTTTTGCCACTACCTGCATGAATAATCAATTTTTTCATTTTCAATTCCTCCTGTGCAGTTAACGATCAATCAGATGACAAAATAAGTTACCAGACCTCTTTAAACATCTTAGCAATTTCTAGGTAATTTACAACTGGGACGGTAGTAGGAATCTTGCCTATATTGCTGAGGGGTGTAATTTCTTTTAGATCAATCATTTTTAATGCCTGATCAAGAGCGTATTTCAGGTTAAGAGGTGTAGGAGACTTTATCGATAAAATATTAGGAGACCGCAAGGCTAGATTTTTATTGTAGTAACCATTCGTAATCGTAATACATCCCGCACTCGCCATTTCGAGCGGCGGATAACTCGGATGGGGGCTTTCCATAAGCGAAATTCCGATTGCTGTTTTATTGAGAGTGTCAGAATAGTCTTCAAGGGATAGCTTACCAACAACAGAAGCATTTTCTAAATATGCTATTAGTTTTTCGTCAAAATCCTCGCCTGCAAAAATAAGTTTAAAACTTGTATTTTTCGCCGGATTATCTGCTTGCCACATCTGTAATCCTTCGAGAATGATTGGAAATAAATTTCTTTCAACTGAGGGGCGACCATAAATTAAAATTATGGGTTCTTTTTGCGTGGGATGTAACTTTGAGGCAAGTGTTTCGTTTAAGATATATGGATAATGATAAGCTGCTCTAAAAGAGTATTCTTTTGTTAAAAAGTTTGCCAGTTCCTCGGAGTTAATCAAGGCAATGACATTTTCTTCTTCATAGGTTGCACGAGCTATAGCTGAACGACGCGACCAAGTATAAAATCCTGGTTCATAATCTTGAATTAAGTAAATTAAAGGCATCTGAGGAGAACCGAAAGCATCAAATTGCTGGCGACGCAATCTAAAGCCAAGATCAGCCGTCCACCAAGCCGTTGCAAAAAATACATCAGATGACCTGATCGATAATGGCACATGGCGGTAGTGATACAAAGGAACAATTGTTGGCGAGGAAATATCCTCATTTGGTCTTGAGCTAAAAAACTGAACATCGAGTCTAGAACAAGATTCCAGGATGCTTTCTTCATCTACTCTGTTAGAGGTAACAATTAACCGCAAATCAACCCTATTGCCAAGTTGACGAAACAATTCCCCGCCGACTTTTATGGCAGTGGAGACGCCACCATAAATATGTTCGGGTTGCATAGTAGGTATAAGCAGATTGAATCGCGGACGTTGGCAAGGCGACACTGTAATATTGACTGGGTACGTTTCTGCATTCGCATTGAGCGAAGGAGAGCCGGAACTACCTAAAAGTTTAACAGGTCGTAGTCGAGACAGCCCATAATCTAGTTCATCTGCGTGAAGTTTCCAGCAGGCACTTTTTTGCTGACTAAATTTGTACAAAACTTTGATGCCATAAAATCCTTGATGTTCGACTACATATAAAATGCTGCGCTCTATTGCATGGGCGATCGTACCGTCTATTTGACCAGATTCTTCTTCAAAATCCCTGTAGTCAAGATTTAGATCAAATAAGGGTTGAATCGCCTCTATTCGCGCCCAGAACATTGTGCTTGAAGGGAATTCGAGTAGCATTTCACTTGATAAATTTACACCCAACCGTTGTAGTATTTTTTTCGCATGATTAAAATCAAATCCCCAATTTCTTAAATCTTTCACCTCCGCAAAATGCTCTGAATAGACTAAGCCTACTGTTCCTTGTGAAAGTAGAAGCAAATTGGAAAGAATTATGTCTTTGGAACCAATCAAGTTATCAAAAAGGAAATCGCCCCAATTATACAGTTTCGAGTGGTGAGGCGACTTTTTAGTATGAAGATGAAGTATAAATTTTGCATCCTTGATATATTTTGCTCCTTCAATTAATAATGGCGCAACATCCCGGCCACGATTTTGAGTGATAACAACAAAACCATCAAGCTGATATTTCGCTAACAATCGGTTTAATTCAGTTGATTTTTCCGATGTATCTGTGGTGCAAACAACTTGAAGTTGTAGAATCGACGAAACGGTTGAGATGCGTTCCAAGATTTGTGCTGCTATATCAATGTAAAAGCAATGAATCACTGCAAGAATTGGAACTTTCCTTAATTCAGATAGTTTTATATTATCGATTCCGTATAAAGGTACTTCTACTGAAGGGATCTGTGACGACGGTGGGTTATAAGCCTGAAGCTGTCCAATATCGCCGAATCTAGCCGGAGTGGGTAAAGCACTCTGGGGAGGAGAATTAAGCTCAAGGTCAGGATGATGATAGTACGTTATTGCTTGATTTCTTTCACTCAGATGTTTCTTGATTAACTCGATTTGAGATGGCTTCAATACTGCCATAAATTCTGGATCTTCTATTTGGTAAAGTCCAGAGGTAAATAATTGTAGTTTTAACAACGGGAACCCCTGATCGCAAAGCTCTTTCCAATAATGAATGGTTGGATTTTTTCTTTCATCGGCAGATTTCTGATGTGCAAAAACCTCTGATATTTTTAAACCGAGATCCGAAAATTTGTCCCATAGATCAAGTTCAAGCATCCAGATGAGTTGATCTTTTAACAAATAATAATCATTATTAATAATTAAAGATAATGCTCCTTTTTTAATTGCTGTAGACTTTAAGGTAAAAAAGTATTTTTGTAAATGATTTCTATTTTCAGTGTTCTGTGTTAAGCAAACAACATCGGCTGCATAATCATTTATGCGTAAACGTAGTAATTCAGAATTTTTAAAATCATCCAAAAATACAATAGAATCGTTTGTAAACGTAATGCTGTGAGCCTTATTAAGAGACAGAAAAATTTTGCAAGCTAATCGCCACGCGCCAAAATCATATCCAACATTTTCTCTTATAATGCAAGCAGATGCTTTAGTTATCCCAGGGTGAACGCACAATGAATAATGACCAGAGTTAACTACAACAATAACCTTATACCATTGATTAACAAATGAATTTATAGTATCTATTTGTAGGTCAGATAGTTTTCCAACAGGGCAAAATGCAACATATATAAGCACATTATCAGAGTTGATTTCGCAAGTCGATTCGATTCGATAAGGAATAATATCATCATGTTCTTTAATAGAACGATTTTCTTGTTTTCCTGATGAAAGGTAATGCCATAAAGGATTTAAACCTACAGATGCTACATCTTGATTATGATTGAGATAACTGCTACTAGAAAATATCGGGGATGGGTCAAATGAATATGGCGGTACTTGTGTAGCGTAATGCTCTAGTGGGGTTAAGTTGTTTAACTCACTAGAATATAATTGCAGATAGAAACTCGTGCTAAAGTATGGGTTTGGATCGTATTTTTTGTATCCATCTTCTAAATAATGAATCAGTGGATTTTTAATTATTTTATCTACACTTGAAAGTTGAGAAAAATAATAATTAGTATTAAAAAAAGGTGAGGGATCAAAACCCCGAGAAGCTCCTTCTGTTAAATAATGAGTAACTGGATCAATATCTTGAGCTATAAATTGAGCATATTTAGTTACATACCATGATTCATCGAATAATGATGATTGTGTAATAATCTCTCGCTCAGATAAAGATGAAGGTTTTACTAAATTAGCATCACATGGTTCCTTCTGGACAGGAGCAACCCTCTGATTAGCATGATTAACTTCTAAGATATTCTCTTTGAGACTTGACCAATTTCCCGCTAATCCAACTAACTTTGGCTCAATCTTCGCGGCTTTTTCCCAAGCCTGTTGAGCTTCCTCAATCTGTCCCAACTGTTGCCAAATCTGACTTAAATGCCAAAAAGACCAGGCTGCATCCGGCTTTAATTGAACTGCCCACCGATACATTTCAACCGCTTCATCTAAACGCCCCAACTTCCCCAAGGTTTCCCCTAAATTTTGATAAGCACCATAAAATTGCGGATTCTGCTCAATCGCTTGCCTATAAACGACTACCGCCGCTTCTAAATTTCCTTCTCTTAACAATTGGTTGGCTTGCTGAAAGGCTTTCACTGTCATGGATTCTATACTCTCAAAAAATAAGGGTTATTCGTCAGGTTTTAGTCAACATCAAACATCCTATCACCATTTCAACCTTGAAACCGACAGGCTCAACTTGCAGCAAGACGATTAACATCTTGCCGATCAATCAGTCTACTCAAGTCTAAAATTGCCTGAAACCCACTAATTCCTGCTTCTGAAGCTTGGGGATAAGTTTGGACCACATCAGGACGAGGAACATTCACCGCAATGGTTTTCAGGACTCTCCCCTGATGAATTACTTCTACCGCGATCGCCGGAGACATTTTCCCAAGAACCCAACCCCGAAAGTCAACGGCCCCAGCATTAGTTTGAGTTCCTGTTTCTGGTGCATCGAGATTAAACGCTAGTAACCCTTGAGATTCTGCGAGGGGGGCACTAAGCACTTCTACAACGTCAATCATTTTTTTCATTTCAGATTGCTGAATCCTGAGTTAATTGGTTCCTTAAGCGTAGGGCCGATGATTCCAGAGAGACGGAGGGTTTTACTGTTCACTTGATACGACGGGGGGATGCCAGAGGGAGCGAGATTTTAGTAAAAACTACAGAGACAGCTTTAGACTTAAGTTGACACCCTAAAATCTTAGAGGTGTTCCTAATGACTCGGCCGCCAATTCTCGTCCTCCAATCTAATACCGCTGTCTTGACAAGCCCTGGTTAAATGAGGGCTGTAGTAAGGGTCATTGTCAATATATTTTTGCCACCGGCTTTCCATCAGCTTCGATTCCTTCCTCAGCCGCTCTTTCTTTTCAGGCGAGTCTTCGTAACCTCGACTTTTAGATTCGTGGTGGTAGAGAACTACATGAGGCAGGTAAATATTGCGATACCCTTTCTCTAGCATTTTCAAACACAAATCCACATCATTGTAAGCCACTGTTAGTTCTTCGTCAAACCCCCCAACACTTTCAAACACTTCGCGGCGGCACATTAAACACGCAGCAGTTACCGCTGAAACATTGTTCATGCCTACCACATTCCCGAAATAGCCAGGAATCGATCGCGGCATATGGTAATAACTGTGACCGGCAACCCCGCCGCCGAGTCCCATCACCACTCCCGCGTGCTGGATTTTGTTATCTGAATATACCAACAAATTGCCCACAGCCCCGATCGAGCTTCTCTGAGCTTGTTCAACCATCCCGTCAATCCAGTCGGGAGTAATTACCTCTGTATCGTTATTCAAGAACAGCAAGTAATCTCCCTCGGCTTTGCTAGCAGCGTAGTTGTTAATCTTAGAGAAATTGAACGGAATATCGAGTCGATAACTTTTAAACCTCGCTGATTCCTTAGCCGTCCATTTATCCAGAATTTCCGCCGTGTGTTGCTCTTGACTGCCGTTGTCAATGACGATAACTTCGTAGTTGGGGTACACGCTCTTAGTAAAGATAGACTCCAAGCAATTGTCCAAAACATCCCCCAAATCCCGCGTCGGAATAATGATGCTGACCCGCTTGTAATCCGCAATTTTGTAGCGTGCAATAAAGTGTCCCAAAAAGTAGGGAACCCCTTCTATTTTCCCCGGTTCGCCCCGACGTTCGATCGCCTCTTGCAAAGCTTTTTGCCCTGCATCATAGGCATAGGGTTTAGCCTCTACACCGCCAGCAGCCGAACCCGCGTGCATTCTCCAGTGGTAAAGAATTTTAGGGATGTGAAAGATTTTGTCAGTTTTTTCCGTAAACCTCAAAACCAAATCGTAATCCTGAGCTCCTTCAAAACCTGCTCTAAAACCGCCGATTTCATTAATTAGCGATCGCCTGTAAGTTCCCAAATGGCAAGTGTACATCCGAGATAAAAATGAATCCGGACTCCATTCTGGCTTGAAGAAAGGATTTATCAGTTCCCGATCCTGATAAATCTTGTCTTCATCTGAATAAATCATGTCCGCTTCCGGGTGGCGGTTCAGCAGCAGCACCACTTCATACAATGCCTCTGGTGTCAGGGTATCGTCGTGGTCTAGCAAAGATACAAATTCACCCGTCGCCAACTCCAAAGCAGAATTAGAACAGTGAGAAATGTGACCGTTTTTGGTTCTGTAAGCTACTTTGATCCGGCTATCTTTGGCTGCATATTCTTCCAAAATTTGCTTGACATGAGGCGCGTTTGATGCGTCATCCGCAATGCACAATTCCCAATAAGGATATATCTGATTGAGAACTGATTCTATTGCCTCCTGCAAATAATTTTCTGGCGTATTGTAAGCCGGCATGACAATACTAATCAGCGGCTTGTAGTTAAAGATTTCTACTATTTCCGCCATTTTCCGCAAATCAGCTTCTCGGGGGCTGTTCTTAGCGCGCCACTTGGTGTAAGCTGGGTCTTGACCGAGGAATAGCGAATCTCGCAAGTTTTGATAATCCAAACCAAAAAGTTTCGGATCGAGTTTGCTCGCCGTCTGATAAGCTTCCAGAGCTTCCGAAAGCTTGTCTTGTTTAGCTAAAGTTTTTGCTAAATTGTGGTACGACCAGCCAAAGTCAGGAGCCACTTCGATCGCTCTTTGATAAGCAGCAACAGCTTCATCAAGCCGACCTTCTTGTTGAAAAATATCCCCTAAGTTGTGGTGCGACCAAACAAAACTTGGATTCACTTCTGCGGCTTTCTGATAACTTTTAATAGACTCATCAATTTTGCCCATCCATTTCAGCACATCGCCTAAATTGTGGTGAGTACCAAAGTAATTGGGGTTAATTGCAATTGCTTTGCGGTAGGCCGCAATAGCCTCGGTATATTTACCTTCTTGTTGCAGAGACTCGCCTAATTCGTGGTACTCAGCAGCTACTCCAGGAGTGTCTTCGATCGCACTTCCAGATTGTCGGCTAGCAGCACTTTTTTCCGCCCCCCTACTTACACCCTTTTTTTTTAACACATCTTCCAACCGCCCAGAAATAGCCTTGTCATCAGGCCGAATCTGCAACGCCATCTGATAAAAGACGATCGCCCCATCCGGCCAACTCTGCCGCACCAAAGCATTCGCCAACTCAACATAAAGGTCAGCATCATTCGGCGCAATCTCCAGCGCCTTGTGATACAACTGCACATCCTCGGGATTCTCCAGAATCGCCTTTCGGTACAAACCCATTGACTGCTGCAAATCCCACTGCGATCGCATCCTCAAAGCATCAGCCAGCTTTTGCGAAATCCACGGCAAATCCGGCTGAATTTCCACAGCACGGCGGTAAGAAGCGATCGCCTCATCCCACCGTTCCAGCTTCTCCAGAGCCGTCCCCATGTTGTAATAAGTCCACGGAAAATCAGGATTTAACTCGGCCGCGCGACGGTAAACTGCGATCGCCTCCTCCCACCTTTCCATTTCTAGCAGCGCGTCGCCCAACTTGCTCTGCGACCAGAAAAAATTCGGGTCGATTTCGTTAGCCCGCCGGTACGCAACAACCGCCTCATCCCAACGTTCCAAATTCACCAGCGTTTCTGCTAGATTGTTGTGCGCCCAAAAATGGTCGGGATTCAGTTCGATCGACCTTTGGTAAGCCGAAATTGCCTCTTCCCACCGTTCCAATTTAATCAGCGCATCTGCTAAATAGTTGTGCGACCAACTGAAATCTGGATTTAATTCTGTTGCTTTGCGGTAAGCATTTACAGCTTCTTCCCACCGTTCCAACTTCAGCAAAACATCAGCTAAATTGTTGTGAGACCAGCTAAAATCTGGATTTAATTCGATCGCCTTGCGGTAAGCATTTACAGCTTCCTCCCACCGTTCCAACTTCACCAGCGACTCAGCTAAATTGTTGTGCGACCAAGAAAGTTCGGGATTATTTCTAATAGCGTTGCTGTAAGCATCTACCGCCGCTTCCCACTGTTCTTGACTTCTGAGAATTTCGCCCAATTCATGATAAGCTGCACCAGCATTTGGGTTCAACTCAACCGCGCGCCGGTAACAGTCAATACCTTGATTTACCTTACCTTGCTCGATCAAAGTTTTGGCTAAATTCTCGTGTTCCTCGGCGGTGCCAGACTTGGGGTCGATCGCATAGGCCCGGTACAAAGCCTCAGCAGCCGCCTCAGACTTCCCTAATTGAGTTAAAAGTTTTGCAAAATTGCGGAAAGCGCCGGCGAAATCCGGCTTCAGGGCGATCGCCTTTTCGTAAGCAGAAACCGCTTGCTGCCACTGTTCCTGCTGCGCGCAAATGCTGCCGTAATTAGCATAAGCTTCAGCAAAATTCGGATTAATTTCTATTGCTTTGACATAGCAACTTTTAGCTTCATCAATTTTTCCAACCGCTTGCAGGGCGTTACCCAGCATTTTGTAAAGTGGCGCTTCCGGCTTAATTTGTAGAGCTTTCTTGCAAGCAGAAATTGCCTGTTCCCATTTACCCTGAGCAAAATAACCTTCTGCGAGTATTTTGTATGCTTCTGGATCTTCTGTAGTAATTCCAGCATTAACAGGTTGCTGAACTTGTTGACGCCCAAGCTGTTGTTGAAGTTGTTGCGGTATTTGTTTCAGTATTTCTTGCGGTATTTTCCGCAATATTTGCTCAGGTATTTGTTGTTTAACTTGTTGTTGTTGAACCTGTTGCGGTATTTGTTGTTGAACTTGTGGCGGCTTAGCAGCACCATTTGTCGCGGTTGCACCAGCCAAAGTTTGCTCTCCATCGCTGCCATTTCTAGCATTAGCTGCGTTCAGTTCAATAGCTTTGCGATAATATACTGTGGCTTCTTCTAACTTGCCTTGTTTTTTGAGGGCTTCGCCGATATTTTGGTAGGCTTGCGCCAGATTAGGATTTAATTTTATGGCGCGATCGTAACAAGAAATAGCTTCGGGCAACCTTTCCTGGCGGAAAAAAGCATCGCCCATACTCAAGTGTTCCGAGGGCTTGGCTGTTTCCGGTTCCAAAGAAAATGCGCGGTACCAGCATTCCTGAGATTCTGCCCCTTTGCCAATTTGTCCGAATACTTTTGCTAAATTGCGGTATACTCCGGCGAAATTCGGTTTCAGGGCGATCGCCTTTTGATAAAATCCGATCGCCTCCTGCCATTTTTCCTGCTGCGCGCTAAGGCTGCCCAAATTCGCGTATACTTCCGCAAAATTCGGTTCTATTTCCACAGCTTTAGCGTACCAGTGCCGCGCCTCTTCCATCCTGCCTTGAGCTTGCAGCGCCTTACCCAAAGTCTTGTAAGCGGGTGCAAAATTGGGGTGCATTTTCAAAGCTTGCTCGCAGGAGGCGATCGCTTCTTCTAATTTTCCTTGGGATAAATATATTTCTCCCTGTTGGTTAAATTGAACCGCTGTTGATTCTGTATTTACTGTTGATGGCATAGGGGCGGTGGCGACTGAGGCAGCAATTAAATAGGGTAGTTAAAGCGTTTCACAATTATACTCGCGTTTGACACTAACAGTAGCAGGGTTGTTCCCCTAATTATTAATTTTTTTGACTTCGGGTGCTGGGGAGAAACCGGGTTGCTGGGATGTTTTGTGGATTTGGCTGCTAAATATAGGTATTGTCCTTATTTCTAAAATGTAGGGAAACGGCATTGCCGTGTCCTTATTTCTTGGGAAAGAGGATACGGCAGTGCCGTTTCCCTACCTTATTTCTAAAATGTAGGGAAACGGCATTGCCGTGTCCTTATTTCTTGGGAAAGAGGATACGGCAGTGCCGTTTCCTACGGAAATCCCGGATAAGGCAGTGCCGTTTCCAGAACGAAATCCCGGACACGGCAGTATTGAAGAAAGATATTACAATAAGTCAACAGTAAATGTTCTGTCAACTTTTCCTCAAATTGCGGTGATTTTGATGTTATTAGAGCCACCACCTCAACTTGTCGGTGAAAAGCGCCTGATATTTCGCGATCTCGATTGGCGCGCCTTCAAGCAAATTCAAAGTTTGCTGGCGGATCGCACCCGCGCCCGCTTCACCTACGATAACGGAGCGTTAGAAATTACTATGCCCCTGGAAGAACACGAACGCTCTGCTCGCTTGATAGAACTCTTTATCAGAATCCTTGTGGTTGAAATGGGGATGAAAATTAAGACGATGGGATCGACTACACTCGATCGCGAAGACCTACTCAAGAGCGCCGAGCCAGACAATGGGTATTACATCCAGAATTATGCCTTAGTTGCCGATCGCCCGGTTAATTTAAATGTCGATCCAGCGCCCGATTTAGTCGTGGAAGTGGATATTACTAATACCGATATCAATAAAAATACACTCTATGCGAGTATGGGAGTGCCTGAGTTTTGGCGGTTTAACGGGCGGGTATGGCGGATTCTGCAATTAGTTGATGGGGGCTATGTCGAGTGCGATCGATCTCCGACTTTTGGCATCATTGAAAAAACGGATTTATTCCGGTTTCTAGAAGTGGCTTTCATTGATGAAGTTGCCGCAGAGATTGATTTTCGTCAATGGGTGCGAGGGCAGATTCAATGCCCAGTTGAGAAAGTGCGATCGGCATAATTCGCAGTAATATCGTGTCCGGTAGGCGATCGTAATAAAAACATTGCTGTCAATTGACCGGACACAATATAATACCAATTATCAACAATCATTTGACATTAGCCGTGCGATCGCACCCAAAGGAGAAGAGTCTTTTGAGCAAAAAACGATCGCCATTTTCCCAAGTCGTGCGATCGCCTTTTTGTCAACAATTAGTTAACAAATATTAGTAATTACTAATCAAGCTCCTGCCGCGGCGGCTGCTTCTTCTACATCTTCGGCTTCAGAACCTGCTTGAATTCCCAGCACGCTAACAACCACCTGAGTTGGTTCGCCGAGAGCTACCACTCCCGCAGGCAAAACTAATTCCTCAATGTGCAGCGCATCCCCTACTTTTAAATTAGAAATATCTACTTCTATTGATTCAGGAATGCTGTCAGGTTTGCACTTAACTGTTAGTTGCGCCATCCCATCCAAGATGCCGCCTTCTAACTTGACACCGACAGATTCGCCGACAAAATTCAGCGACACTTCAACTTCCAGGCTGTCTTGAGTCGCGACGGAGAAAAAGCTCAGGTGGTAAGGATAGCCCTTCCAAGGATGAACTTGAACTTCTCGGAGCAAGGTTTTTCCGCTCCAAGAGAGGTCAGGAATACTGAGATCAATTAGGGCGTTATTGACGACGCGCTTTTTGAGCAGGTTTTCAACTGTTTTGGCTGGGATGGTAAGGGCTATGGATTCAGAGCCTTTGTGGCCGTAAAGGACGGCGGGAATCAATCCTGAGCGGCGGAGGGCGTTAGGCTTGCTGCCTTCTGCCCGCTTTTGACATTCTACTGCGAGTTCCATTTTATTACTTTCTGTTGATTGTTTTTACATTTTATCAAATTTGTGCAAAGCGCGATCGAACTTAATTAAATTCCCTGATAATTAGTCATTAGTCATTAGTCATTAGTCATTAGTCATTAGTCATTAGTCATTAGTCATTGGTCATTAATGATTGGGCATTAGTCATTTTAGCCGAAGAGCGACTTGTGAGCTGGCGCAGCCGAAGCAAGCCGAAGGCTAGTCATTGGTGATTCGGCAATTCTTCGCCAAGGCGTGTCAACAATCAGAGCATCTGGTGTTTTGCAACGCCGCATTTTTTTATTATAGTGCGATCGCATCAAATGCAAAACACAAATGTTCCCGTCAAAAATCGCCTAAAAACCTTTGTATCTCTTGTTTATAACTGAGCCTCTCTCTCCCTAAATCCCCCTCAAAAAGGGGAGTAGGGGTTGAGTTTGAGGACTCCGGTTCCCCCCTTCTCAAGGGGGGCTAGGGGGGATCGACTGATACTATACTTGAGATCAAGTTGATAATGATGATTCTCCCAATCTCCGGCTATCCGATCGCTCTTTGACCCTATCTAAAATCCCAAATCGGCAATCTAAAATGCTTTGGCTGCGGGATGGCCGTCAGCAGACAGCAAAGCGCGCTTGGGCCCGTGAATCGGGTCTTCGACAATGATAGTTTGGTCGCGGCTGGCTCCGAGAGATACAATTGCGATCGGCACTTCCATTAAGTCCGCCAAAAACTTGAGATAATCCAAAGCTTGTGACGGCAAATCTTCCAACTTGCGGCAATCTTCCGTAGACTGTTTCCAACCGGGAAGGGTTTGGTAAATGGGCTTGCACTGAGCAAATATCCGGGAACTTTTCGGGAAATCTATACAGCGTTCGCCGTTAATTTCGTAAGCAACACAAACTTTTATTTCTTCTAATTCATCCAAAACATCGAGTTTGGTAATTGCCAGACAGTCCAGGCCGTTGATGCGGACTGCGTAGCGGCCGATTACTGCGTCGAACCAGCCGCAGCGACGTTTCCGGCCGGTTGTGGTGCCGAATTCTGCACCTCTTTCGCCTAAAACTGCGCCTATCCCATCGACCATTTCGGTAGGGAAGGGGCCTTCTCCGACGCGGGTTGTGTAGGCTTTTGCTACGCCAATGACGCGATCGATCGCTGTGGGCCCGACACCAGTTCCCACGCAAGCGCCGCCCGCGATGGGATTACTGGAAGTAACGTAAGGATAGGTGCCGTGGTCTAAGTCTAATAAAGTGCCTTGCGCGCCTTCAAACAGAATATTTTTGCGCGTGTGAAGTCCCTCATAAATTTTCAGGGAACTGTCTACTACGTGCGGCCGCAAACGTTCTGCATAAACTTGATATTCATCAAAAACATCTTGCGGATTGAGAGGCGGCAAATTGTAGAGTTTTTCCAGAATGACATTCTTATGATGAATCGTCCATTCCAGTTGTTCTCGGAAGCCTTCCAAGTCCATCAAGTCGAGCATCCGAATGCCTGTGCGTTCCGACTTGTCGGCGTAGGTAGGGCCGATGCCGCGTCCCGTCGTCCCGATTTTATAATTTCCCCGCTGTTGTTCCGATGCCACATCGATTAATCGGTGATAGGGCATGGTGATGTGAGCCGTCTCTGAAATCATCAGGGAGGCAGTCGAAATATTCAGTTTTTCTAGCTGATCTAACTCTGCAATTAAAACTTTAGGGTCAATTACCGTGCCGCAGCCGATGATACACTGTGTATCGGGATAGAGAATCCCGGACGGAATTAAGTGCAATTTGAAAGTTTGACCGTTGACTACCACGGTGTGACCGGCGTTGACGCCCCCTTGGTACCGTACAACGATATCTGCGGATTTGCTGAGCAAATCGGTAATTTTGCCTTTTCCTTCATCGCCCCACTGGGCGCCGATCACAACTACGTTAGCCAAGGGTTTCTCGCGTTCAGTTCAGGTTGACACAAACTCCGATTATGTACGAATGTGTCGCGGATGTCAAATATATTTTTGTTACAATTGAGAAAGTTGAGGCTCTATGGCGCTTTCAACCCACTTCCAGCACGATCGGGGGAGAGGGGGAGAATGGGAGAGGGGGAGAATGGGAATAGTCCCTGGCAAATATGCAGCTTAAATGTGGAGCCGCTTACCTGCTTGCAGGAATTAAGATTAAGAGGAGATGACTTTTTTAAATAGATACAACTGTAGGGAAGATCCAAGTAATTAGATAAGATTCATAAATCTTTGATTGAGAGGGAAACTGCAGATGTGCTTCGACTTCTCGAAGGGTATGGAGATGAACGCAGATGAATGCAATCTTGTTGATTGTCGAGTAATTTATTCCCCAATTATTCAATCCAAAATCCCAAATCTAAAATCTAAAATCCCATGACTTTACACGCTGAGTTGCACCGACATTTAGGCGGTTCTGTGGTTCCTCGGATTCTGTGGCGGTATTTCGATCGCCATAACGCCGCAATGGTTGAGAGATTTCAACACTACTCTGCTTTTGAGGATTTTTACACTCGTCCGCGCAATACTCTCGATGAGTATTTGGAACTGCACACGCTGGTAGAAAGCGTGCAAACTGTGGAGACTTTGCCTTATTTCATCTATCGGTTGATGCGCGGCGCTTACGTATTTGAAAATCTGGCTTATTTGGAGTTGCGCTATACGCCTTATTTGCGGACTCCAGAGCATTTGGAACAGTCAAAACGCATTGATTTGATGGCAGAAATTCTACGGGTTGTGGGTAAGGCCAGTCAAATTGGCGATTGTCCGATTGTGACTAGCCAAATTTTGTGTATGCACTCGCGTTTACCCTATGAAGTGAATCGGGCGATCGTCGATTTGGCAGCCGAGATGGGAGAATATGTTTGTGCGATCGATCTTGCGGGCGGCGATGCCGCTATTGGCGATCGCCTGGATGAGTTTGTCGGATTGTATCAGTACGCAAGGTCGATCGGCATTAAGACAACCGGCCATCTCTACGAAACCACCTCTGGCTGTTATCCCGAACTTCTGCCCTATTTGATGCGTATCGGCCACGGGATTCAAATTCCGCTAAAATATCCCGAACTGCTGCCAGAAATCGCGCGCAGGGGTCAATGCTTGGAGGTTTGCCCGACTACCTATCTCAAAACCGGGACATTGGAGGATATGGGGGAATTGAAAGTAGTGTTCGATCGATGTTTTGAGGCTGGTGTCGATATTGCTATTTGTACCGACAACGCGGGATTGCACAACGTGCGGCTGCCTTTTGAGTACGAGAATTTGTTGACTCGGGATATCATTGATTTTCGGCAGTTACAAGCGTGTCAGGATGCTGCTTTTCGTCATGCTTTTGCGTGGCCCTACGACGGGCGGCCTGTAAAAATGCTGACTGGTTTGTTGCAACATTAGTCGGTTGGTGCGATCGTTAATTAGCAAAGAATATCTATTTAACGAACCGCGAAGGCGCAAAGGACACGAAGGGTAGGACATGAAGGAAGAGAAAGAGGAAGATAGGTAGATATTTTCAGCAAAAGACTATACTTGGAAATAAGAAAAGCTCTTTCTTCTCTGCCTTCGCGCTCTTTGCGTCTTCGCGGTTCGTTTAAAAGAGATATTTGTAAACTTATAATAACTGTGGGGCGATCGCCAATCGGTAACAAGTTATAGTTTGGACACAAAAGTATCAAAATAAAAGGATAAAAAAATATGACAAATATGGACGCTTATTGGATGCCTTTCACGGCTAACCGACAGTTTAAAGCAAATCCGCGCATCTTGGTTTCGGCAAAAGATATGCACTTTACCACCGATGATAACCGCTCAATTCTCGACGGGATTGCGGGGCTTTGGTGCGTGAATGCAGGGCACTGTCGCCCGAAAATTGTTGAGGCAATTCACAAGCAAGTATCGACTCTAGATTATGCCCCACCTTTTCAGATGGGACACCCCGGCGCTTTTGAATTAGCGGAACGTTTGGTGAAGATGATTCCGGGCAATTTCGATCGCGTTTTCTTCACTAATTCTGGTTCCGAGTCTGTAGACACGGCTTTGAAAATTGCGATTGCTTATCACCGGGCGAAAGGTGAAGGAACTCGTCAAAGATTGATTGGTAGGGAACGCGGTTATCACGGCGTTGGTTTTGGGGGAATTTCTGTCGGCGGTATTGGCCCTAATCGTAAATATTTTGGCAGTTTGCTGACAGGAGTGGATCATTTACCTCACACTCATAATTTAGAACACAATGCTTTCAGTCGCAAACAACCGAAATGGGGCGCGCATTTGGCGGATGAATTGGAACGGATTGTGGCTTTGCACGATGCGTCGAATATTGCAGCGGTAATTGTCGAACCGGTGGCTGGTTCTACGGGGGTTTTGATTCCGCCGCAAGGTTATTTGCAGCGGCTGCGGGAGATTTGTGACAAGTACGGAATTCTGCTGATTTTTGATGAGGTAATTACTGGATTTGGCAGGCTGGGTTCGAGTTTTGCTACTGAATATTTTGGGGTGGTTCCCGATATTGTGACGGTGGCGAAGGGGATAACTAACGGTACTGTGCCGATGGGGGCGGTGTTTGTGAAGGAGGGAATTTATGATACTTTTATGAATGCTCCTGAAAATGCGATCGAGCTTTTTCACGGTTATACTTATTCTGGTCATCCCCTAGCCTGCGCTGCTGCTTTGGCGACGCTGGATATTTATGAGGAAGAAAGGCTGTTTGAACGGGCTAATAAGTTAGCTGATTATTGGGAAAATGCGGTTCATTCTTTGAAGGGCGTGCGCCACGTCATTGATGTGCGAAATCTCGGACTTGTGGCGGGGATTGAGTTGGAATCTATCCCTGGGAAGCCGGGAAAACGGGCTTTTGATTGTTTCTTGCAGTGCTTTGAAAAAGGGTTGTTGATTCGCACGACTGGTGATATTATTGCTTTGTCGCCTCCGTTGATTATTGAGCAGGAACATATCGATCGCATTTTGGAAATTTTAACTGCGGTTTTGCAGGAATTGGAGTAAGATTTAAACGAACCGCGAAGGCGCTAAGGACACGAAGGAAGAGAGAGAGAAGAAGATCGGGAAAATCTCTCTCTCTTGTCTTCCTTCGCGCTCTTTGCGTCTTCGCGGTTCGTTCAAATCCTTAAACAGCGCTATAATCATTCATAACGAACGACGAACGACGAATAACTATGGTACTGTTAACTGCAAAAATCTCTGCTAACGAGTTGGCAAATTTAGCTGTAGAGTTAATTCGGAAAAGTGGGTGCGAATACGGTGATGTGCGTTTTTGCAGTTACCGACGGCAAAGTTTGTACGCGCGCGATCGCTCTTTAAGCAATATCTCCGATAATGTAAGTTCCGGTTTTGGCGTGCGAGTGCTGCTAGACGGCGCTTGGGGCTTTGCCGCGAGTCACAACAAAACACCCGCAGAAGTTACCAGAATCGTCGCTTTGGCTGTAGAAATTGCTAAAGGCAGCCGCTTGACTCAAAAGGAACCGGTGCGCTTAGTTCCCGTCGCAAAATATGTCGATACCTACATTACTCCGATCGCAATTGACCCGTTTTCAGTATCCGTTGCTGACAAAGCCGAACTTTTATTAACCATCAACGAGCGCCTGCTAGCCCACGAATCACAAGGCATCAAAAAAGCTTATTCTTTTTTGACATTTAACCGCGAAGACAAGGTTTTTGCTTCCACAGAAGGCTCGCTAATCGAACAAACAATCTACCGCAGCTATCCGGGTTTTGGCTGTACGGCAATTGCGGGCGGCGATGCCCAAAGTCGCAGTTACGAACGCCCGCCGCTAAACATCGGTTACGAACATATTAATCCAGAGGATTTGTTGAGTCAAGTCGAACGAGTTGCAGCCGAAGCGATTGAAAAAGTCGCTGCACCGAAAGTCCCGGCTGGTATTTGCAAATCCCTGATTCTCAAGCCGACAAATTTGTTTCTGACTATCCACGAATCGGTCGGACATCCCACGGAATTAGACCGGGTTTACGGCTACGAATCGAATTTTGCCGGCACGAGTTTTGCTACTACTGATAAGTTAAATAAGCTGCAATACGCTGCACCTTGGGTAAACTTTAAGTGCGATCGCACTCAACCCCACGGTCGCGGTACAATGGGTTACGACGATGAGGGCGTAAAATCGCAAGATTGGTACGTTGTCAAGGATGGAATTTTAGTTGATTATCTCACTGATAGAGAAACAGCTTATCGCCTCGGACGCGCCAGCAGCAACGGTTCTGCCTGCGCTGACAGTTGGTCTAGCGTCCCGATGGTGAGAATTCCTAATTTGGGATTGGAACCGGGCCCGGATGGCGGTAGTCATACTGCTACTTTGGATCAGATGATTGCTGATACGGAAGATGGGATTTTAATTGATGGGATTGGGAGTTTTTCCATTGACCAACAGCGGCGCAATTTCCAATTCGGTGGCGATGGGTTTTGGAAGGTGGAAAAGGGTAAAGTTGTGGGAATGTTGAAGGATGTAACTTATCATTCGATGAGCACAGATTTCTGGAATCAAGTAGATGCGATCGGGCCTGCTTCCGAACGGGTTCAATGCGGTACTAATATGTGCGGCAAAGGTGAGCCGATGCAGGTTGCTCAAATGACTCATGCTTGTGTACCGGTGCGGGTCAGGGATATTCAAATTGGGTAAGAGGGCATGGGGCATGGGGCATGGGGCATTAGTTAGTTGTTAGTTGTTATTTGTTAGTTGTTGTTAGAGATAGTAAGCATTCTCTATTGCTCATGCCCAATCCCTCCGCTTCGCGCTCGCCCAATCCCTCCGCTTCGCGCTCGCCCAATCCCTCCGCTTCGCTCCGCCCAATGCCCTGTTTGGCCAATTCCCAATTCCCAATTCCCATCATGACTGTCACAATATCGCCCGCAATTTTAAGTGAAGATAGAGCCTTATCTTTATTAGAAAAGGTAGTCAAACAATCGGAAGCAGAAGCAGTATTTGTCAGTCTTTCTACTGGTGAAGAATCTCTTTCCCGATTCTCGGAAAATCAAATCAGCCAAAATATCAGCAAAACTGTATTTAGCCTCAACATTACTAGCTATTTTGGCAATAAAAGCGCTTCTGCTGCTGTTACCGAATTTGATGAAGATGCGATCGCCCAAACCGTCAAGCGATCGCAAGAACTCGCTCGAATTGCCCCCGCAGACCCCGAATGGATGCCGCTGTTGCCCCCTCAAACCTACGATTTGCCCCCGGCGGCGTTTGATGAAGCAACTGCTGCTGCATCGCCTCTAGAGCGGGCAAAAATGGTACAGCAAGCCTGCGCGATCGCATCTGGCGAAGGTGCGGAAGCTTCCGGTACTTTGAGCGCTGAGGCTTCGCTATACGCGATCGCCTCGTCAACGGGACTCCGCGCCTGCAACCACTCTACAGAGGCGAATTTCGGCTTTACAGCCCGCATCGGAGACGGTTCTAGCTGGACGGAAAGCACGGCTTGGGGTATCAATCAACTACCAGTAGCGGCATTAGCAGCACAAGTTGTTGATCGCGCCAAAGCCTCCCGCAACCCCCGCCCCATCACTCCGGGCGTGTATCCTGTAATCCTTGATGGCGCTGCGTTTGCGGATTTGTTACCGTGGATTATTTGGGGAATGGATGCGCGGGCGGCGGATGAGGGGCGATCGTTTATGTCGATCGCCGATGAGTCGGGAAAACCCGCTGGAAACCGCGCGGGAGAACAACTTTTCAGCCCGTTAGTGCAGGTACTGCGCGATCCGAGTCATCCTTTGTTGCGATCGAATACTTTTTTCGGCGACGGATTGAGCAATAACTATTTGGAAATCATCAAAAATGGTGTTCCTCAAAGTTTATCTTATTCCCGCTATTGGGCCGCCCAAAAAGGCAAAGAAGCAAAAGGTGCTTATTACCCGATCGTGATGACAGGTTCCGACCAAAGTTTAGCAGATTTAATCGCTCAAACCGAACGAGGAATTTTTGTCAGTCGAGCTTGGTATGTTCGCTATGTGAATCCCAAAACATCGGAAGTAACGGGCATGACTCGCGATGGTACTTTCTGGATTGAAAATGGTAAGATTGTTTACCCGATTAAAAATATGCGTTTCAATCAAGTTTTACCTGATATGTTGCGGGATGTCGATGCAGTTAGCGAGGTGAAACGTTACGGCGGTAATGTCGTGCCCGGAGTGCGCGTGAAAGCTTTTAATTTCACGAGTATTACTGACAGTTTGTAACTCGCACTAATTCTTTTAGATCCCCGACTTCTGCGAGAAGTCGGGGATCTGGTATTATAGTATGCTGTCTTACAATTATTTTGGGGTAGGGAAACGACACTGCCGTGTCCAGAGTTACTATCATTCCTGCACAGCCGGAATCGATCTAACAATCATAATTCCCAATGCCCCATGCCCCATTCCCCATTCCCAATTAAATGAATCAATATTTTGCTACAGTTGCACGCGGTTTAGAAACAATTGCCGCCCAAGAATTAGAAAGCCTAGGCGCGCAGGATGTCAAGCCCGATTTTACAGGAGTTTACTTTGCGGGCGATCGCGCTTTATTGTACCGCGTCAATCTGTGGTCTAGAACAATTTTTCGAGTGCTTGTTCCCATAGCCGAATTCCGGTGTTACGACTCAAATATGCTCTACCGCGAAGTCCAGAAAATTCCTTGGGACGAATACCTAGAGCCTCACAATACCTTAGCCGTGAACTGCACCGGCGGCAACGAAAATTTAAATCACACTCACTTTACAGCATTGCAGGTCAAAAATGCGATCGCCGACCAACAGCGCCACCAATTTAACAAACGTTCTAGTGTTGATGTCGAAAGTCCCGACTTACTAATTAACCTTCACATCCATCGAGACCGCGCTATTTTGAGTTTAGACAGCTCTGGCGGCAGTTTGCACCGACGGGGATACCGTCCCGCAATGGGGCTGGCTCCGCTCAAAGAAACCCTCGCTGCGGCTCTTTTAGAGATGGCAGAATGGACGCCTGATTTGCCGTTTTTAGACCCGATGTGCGGTTCCGGAACTTTGCCTTTGGAAGCGAGTTTAAAAGCCTTGAATATTGCACCGGGGTTGTTTCGAGAAAAGTTTGGATTTATGACGTGGCGGGACTTTGACGAGCCTTTGTGGGATAAATTGTGGGCTGAAGCAGAGAGCAGCGAATTGCCGGAACTTCCAGAAATAATCGCTGGGTGCGATCGCGATTCTGATATGTTAGACCAAGCTCGCACTAACGCGCAGCAAGCAGGTATTGCCGGTAAAATTAAGTTTGCTCGTACCGAGTTATCCGAGTTGGAAGCACCCACAGACAGAGGCGTCCTAATTTGCAATCCTCCCTACGGAGAGCGCCTCGGAGATGCTAGCGAATTGGGAGAACTTTATAAGATGTTGGGCGATATTTTCAAGCAGCGTTTCAAAGGTTGGAATGCGTTTATTTTGACCGGAAATAAGGAGTTGGGCAAACAGGTGGGACTCAGAACATCGAAGCGAATTCCGGTTTTCAATGGTTCGATTCCCTGTACTTTGCTCAAGTATGAATTGTATTAACTATTTTTCCAACACAATCAAAAGGAATTTATGTTTGCAATAAGGACTAAAGTCCTTACTACAAACATCACTAATTACTGAAAATTAATGCTCGATTTTGAGTGAAATAATCTTGTCGCCTTGGCGGATTGCATTCACGACAGACATATCATCTGTTTGGCCAAAAGTTGTGTGAACTCCATCCAAATGAGACTGGGGAGAATGGCAAATAAAGAATTGGCTGCCACCTGTATCGCGGCCTGCGTGAGCCATCGATAAAGTTCCTGCCAAATGTTTTTTCGAGTTGATTTCACACTTAATTTTGTAGCCTGGGCCGGCAGTTCCATTGCCTTTGGGACAGCCACCTTGAATCATAAAGTTAGGAATGACTCGATGAAACGATAGTCCGTCGTAAAAACCTTTTTCCGCCAAGTCAACAAAATTCTTCACTGTATTCGGCGCATCCGCATCGAACAGTTCCAAGTTGATTGTACCTTTGTCGGTTTCCATAATAGCGCGGGTCATGATTTCTCCTTGCTTCCTAAAATGACTGTACTGCCAGCGTTTTAATTGCGGACTTCGCTTTTATAGCGACAGGTTTCAAGCTGTCGCTATATTTTGACTTTCAGAAGTGTAGCATACTCGAACAACTCTCGTAGGAGTTCTGCGCGCTTTTTGAGGCAACCGGGTTTGTTACCGTCAGTTATATTTTAATTGTTGGTAACATTTGGGCGAGTGGTTTCTTCCTCAAAATCATTCATATTGAAAATGAAAGGAACCCGACTCGAACCGCTGCCCATAACCAGCACTTTAGGCATCTGAGCGCCACCGTTTCTCCAAGCTTCTATCGCCTCTTTTTGCAGCACCAAATCGCCGCCCTGAGCCTTCAAAGTTTCAGCCAAAAGTCTTTGAGCTTCGGCCCTACCTTGAGCGCGGTTAATGTCAGCTTGAGCTTGTTGTTCGGCTTCTTGAGCAACATACACAGCCCTTTGCGCCCGCTGTTCGGCAACCTGTTTCTCTTCAACTGCTTTGGCAAAATCTGTGGAGAATCGAATGTTGACAACGCTGGTGTCAAGCACGATTACATCATATTTTGACAGCCGTTCCTTCAGTGCAGCATCAAAGTCTTTTTTCAGTTCGCTTCTTTGAGTAATAGATTGTTCGGCGGTTCTCAAAGCTGCTGCTGTTTTAAATGCTTCTTGGGTCTGCGGAGCAATAATTTTTGATACTATATTGTCCAAGGTTCCCTGAGTTCTTCTGACTTCAACTATTCGCGTAGGATCGAGGCGAAAGTTGATGGCAAAACTAGCATTTAAATCCTGAAGGTCTTTAGTCGCACTCTGGGCGGGAACTTCAAATTTTTGCACGGTTACGTCGTACACATCTACCTTAGATATCAGTGGCGGTCTGATGTGAAATCCCTCTAACAAGGCTCCATCTCTGGCTTTTCCTAAAATGCTAACTACTCCTGCTTCACCTGGATTGATGACAACAAAAGAGTTGAAGCCGAGGAGCAGCGCGACTACTAATAGAATGCCAGCGAGTGCTGATGATAGGCTCTGGAAATTTTGATTTTTCAACTTAACACGCTCCTTTGTGATAAATCTATTATAATGCTTAATTGAATGAATCCGCCTCGAAAAATATAAAATATAAAAAATAAAAAATAAAATGGATGGTTTCGCCTTAAAAATCCAAAATCTAAAATCTAAAATCGGTTGATTATGGCAATTGTTAAATATCCCAGAACTTATCATATCGAAGGTTCGCGTTTCGGGCCTGGTGACGAAGACCTTGACAGCGTGCCGTTTAGCGCTATTGCCGATCGCCCTTTAATCATCGAAGAAAAGGTAGATGGCGCAAATACGGGCATCAGCTTCGCACCAGACGGGCAAATGCTGCTGCAAAGCCGCGGCCACTATCTCACCGGCGGGCCGAGAGAAAAACATTTTAACTTATTCAAACAGTGGGGTTTCAGTCTCAGCGGAACTCTGGGAAAAGTGCTGGGAAATCGTTATATTTTGTACGGCGAATGGCTTTATGCCAAACACACTGTTTTTTATGATTTTTTGCCGCACTATTTTATGGAATACGACGTGCTGGACTTAGAAAAAAATCAATTTTTGAGCACGGAAGCCCGCCGCCAATTGTTAAGCGGATTGCCGTTAGTGTCAGTTCCCGTGCTGTTTTCAGGAGTTTTGAAATCGCCGAAGCAAATGATGCAGTTGATGGATAAATCTAATTTTATTTTGCCGGGACATTTGGAACGGTTAGTTTTGCAGTGTCGGGAATTGGGATGGGATGAGGATCGGTGTTTGAAAGAAACTGATAAGAGCGATCGCATGGAGGGTCTATACATTAAAGTCGAAGAAGATGGCATAGTAAAGGCGCGTTACAAATACGTGCGTGCCAGCTTTTTGACCGCGATTAAAAATGCGGAGGGACATTGGCTCAACCGGCCGATTGTACCTAATATTTTGCGTCCCGACACAGATTTATTTAATTTTAGTTAACCTGCAGGTGAATTTATGAATACACTATTATCGCCCTCGCCAACTTGGACTTTTCCCTTTTGTCCAGAATCGCCAGATTGGTTCCTGGATTGGGACAGCATTCAAACGCATTTCGACTGGATTGACAGCCTCAAAGGATGTCAGCAAGACCCGATTTACCACGCTGAGGGAGATGTTTTTGTTCACACCAAAATGGTCTGCGAAGCCTTAATATCTTCTCCAAATTGGCGGCAGCTTCCCGATGAAGAACGTTCAATACTTTTTGCCGCCGCTTTGCTGCACGATGTCGCAAAACCTGCTTTTACAAAGATAGAAGCCGACGGCAGAATTAGCTCAAAAGGTCACGCCCGCCAAGGTGCGAGAATGGTGAGAAAAATTTTATCTCAATTCGAGCCACCAGTGCAGTTTGAGATTCGGGAAACAGTGGTGGCGATCGTCCAATTCGGCAGTTTACCCATCTGGCTGATCGACAAACCCAACCCACAGCAGTCTGTAATTAAAGTCAGTCAAGTTGTCCGCTGCGATTTCCTCGCACTTTTAGCCGAAGCAGACGTGCGCGGCCGCCACTGCGCCGACAAACAAGAATTGCTCGATAAAATAGAACTATTTCGGGAGTTTTGTCAAGAAAATAATTGTTTGGATTCTCCCCGACAATTCCCATCAGAGCACAGCCGATTTATCTACTTCCGCAAAGATAACGGCAACCCAGATGCTGAAATGTTTGACGATACAAAATGCGAAGTTGTTTTGATGTCGGGATTGCCAGGAAGTGGCAAAGATTATTGGATTCGGGAAAATCTTCCAGATTGGCCGGTAATCTCCCTGGATGCACTGCGAAAAGAGATGAATGTTCCTCCCGACAAAACCCCTGGAAATGTGGTAACAGCCGCCAAACAAAGAGCGCGCGAATACATGAATCAGGGGCGTTCTTTTGTGTGGAATGCTACGAATACAACGAAACAAATGCGCCAGCAATTAATTAATTTCTTTGCCGGTTATCAAGCGCGACTTCGGATTGTTTATCTGGAAGTACCTATAGAAGAAATCTTGCGGCGGAATCGATCGCGCGCAGCAACAGTACCAGAAGCGATCGTTCACAAATTAGCCGATCGCCTAGATATTCCCGATCGCACCGAAGCGCATCAGGTAGAATGGATTGTGGGCGATTAGCGCTGACGGGGTGCGAATCCATCCGCAATCCCCGTATTTAATCAACGCGCTACCAACTCCTTTTCCCCTAAAATAGAATCCTGATAATGCGCCAACAAATCAGCAGGGCTATCATAAATTTCCGCAGCACCACTCAGCGAAGCATCATCGAAACCTCCGCAGCGAAAAGCAATTAGCGGCACCCCGCACTTGCTTGCAGCTTCGATATCGTAAGGAGTATCAGCTAACATCACAACCTGACTCGCTTCCACCTGCAACTTGCTCAAAGCAGCTTCCACAATATCCGGTTCCGGTTTAGAAGCTTCCACATCGCTAGAAGTTGTCGCTTCATCGAGCAAATCGTCTACCCGTGCAGCTTTCAGCAAACCCGAAAGTTCATCGGCGGTAGCTGAAGTAGCAATAATTAGCCGCAGTTTTTCTTGCTGCATTTTTAACACCAATTCCCGCGAACCTGGTGCTGAATCGAGAGTAGATGAAAAGCGGTTAATAATCAATTCTTTGCGTCTCTGGGCAATCTTTTTCCCGTCGCCTTCTTCCTCAGAAAGTCCTGATACCATTTTGGGTATAATTTTGTCGCCGCCCATACCAATTAGCGGGCGAATTTTCTCGAACGGCACGTCGTAGCCGAAGGCCGCAAATGCCTCTACCCAAGCTTGAGTATGGGCATCATTGCTGAGCACGAGAGTGCCGTCAACATCGAGAATTACTGCTTGCAATTTCATAGGTTATTTGCTGTTATTGACGATCATTTTTGTAAAAAAATTGGTTAGTAGTAAGGACTTTATTCCTTAATTACTTAAGGAGTCAATCGAGGACTAAAGTCCCCACTACGAACCTGAGTTTGTAGTAAGGACTTCAGTTTGTGCTTAAATTTGTCCTAAGAACTTCATTCCTTAATTACTTACTTAATGAGTCAATCGAGGACTGAAGTTGCTACTACAAACCTTTAGTTTTATAATTTTCCTCAACCCAACAGCGCGGCAGGACTTCGCCGGAGGGAAAAACTAATTTATCCTTCGGAAAATTTGCCGGATCTTGCTCTTCTTCACCTGCTTGAATGCGCCCCGATACTTGATTCTTGCTAGGGCTGATTAAAGTCTCGATATCGAGAATTTCTACCAAGTCGCCGGATTCTTTTTCTTGTAAAAGCATAGTCGATCCTTGTGAATAAATTGTGAGTTAGGGTGTGAGTACAACTTTGATGCAGTTGTCTTTTTTCTGTTTGAAAATCTCGTAGGCGTGGGGCGCTTCATCCAATTTCATGCGGTGCGTAATCACGAAGGTTGGATCAATTTCGCCTTTTTGAACGCGATCGAGCAAAGGGCGCAAATAGCGGTGAACGTGCGTCTGTCCCATTTTGATAGTCAAGCCTTTGTTGAAAGCTGCACCGAGGGGCACTTTGTCAACAAAACCGCCGTAAACGCCGGGAATTGAGACTGTGCCGCCTTTGCGACAGGCGAGGATTACTTGTCGCAGGGCGGTAGGCCGATCGCTCTCCAAGCGCACAGCTTGCTTGGCTTTGTCGTACAAAGCATCGAAACCGGTACCGTGGGCTTCCATTCCCACCGCGTCGATACAAGCATCTGGCCCGCGTCCCCCCGTCATTTCGGTGACGGCTTCCCCCGCGTCTATTTCTTCGTAGTTGATGATTTCAGCCCCAGCCGCGGCCGCCATTTGCAAGCGTTCCGGTATTCTGTCGATCGCAATTACTCGATCGGCCCCCAGCATAAACGCGCTTCTGATCGCAAATTGTCCGACAGGGCCGCATCCCCAAATACCAACAGTATCTCCCGGCTGAATATTGCAGTTTTCGGCCGCCATATAACCGGTGGGAAAAATATCAGTCAGGAACAATACTTGTTCGTCAGAAAGTCCGTCGGGAATTTTTAAAGGGCCGACATCTGCAAACGGAACCCGCACGTATTCTGCTTGACCTCCTGCATAGCCACCCGTTAAATGCGAGTAGCCAAACAGTCCTGCCGGTGAATGACCGAACATTTTTTCAGCCAAGGCCGCATTCGGGTTTGAGTTATCGCACAGCGACCACAAATCCTGGTTGCAAAAGAAACAACTTCCGCAAGAAATTGTAAAAGGAATCACAACGCGATCGCCCTTTTTTAAGTTCTTGACTTCGCTGCCGAGTTCGACTACTTCCCCCATGAATTCGTGACCCATGATGTCGCCGGATTGCATGGTCGGGATGAAGCCGTCGTAGAGGTGCAAATCTGAGCCGCAGATTGCTGTTGACGTGATTTTTACTATGGCATCGCGCGGATTGATAATTGTTGGATCTGGTACGTTATCAACTCGCACGTCATTTGCTTTGTGCCAGCAAAGAGCTTTCATTATTTGGTTTCCCTCTAGTTAACTAGGAGCTAGTTTTTGTTTTTAATTTTTCGGTTTACTCCGCAGCTCACTCACTGGGTGGATGCTGTAATTTTAATCAGATTAAATAAAAGGTTTCTCTATCGGAGGTATAATTTATAAATCTATCTTTTGGCTGTTTTAAATTACCAAAAAAGTCGCTCAGTTTTTCAATAAATTGCAGAAGCTTTCCCGTTCTTTTGTTAACAGTTAACAGCTCGGCGCGGCATGGCTGAGGTTGTTTTTGGCGATCGGGTTCGCAGTGCGGACGATTGTCCGCAGTCTAAGAGTGGACGGTCGTCCGCACTACAAACTACAATATAAGTGCGATCGCATCTTGAGAATGATTAATCGTCAAAAATTGTATCATTAGCTATAGCTAAAAGCCGAGCTTGCGCTAAAGTTGTTAAAGATTAAAATTTATCGATCGCCTTTTATGCCTTACACTGCATCTACCCCAACAGACCCCAATCAATCCAACATCCGCAATGCCGACTACCGCCTACTAGAATTCACTAAGCTGACACCGATGATGCAGCGGTATGTTGAAGTGAAAGAACAGTATCCCCACGCACTTTTGTTTTTTCGAGTCGGAGATTTCTTTGAGTGTTTTTTCCAAGATGCCGTGACGATTTCGAGGGAATTAGAACTTGTTTGTACTAGCAAAGAAAGTGGCAAAGAAATCGGCAAAGTGCCGATGACAGGAGTGCCGCACCACGCCCTCGACCGCTACAGTTCTCAGTTAGTAGAAAAAGGCTATGCTGTAGTAATTTGCGACCAGGTTGAAGATGCCTCCATCGCCGCCCGTGAAGGCCGCCAAGTCAAGCGAGAAATTACCCGCATTCTCACTCCCGGAACTTTGACTGATGATGGAATGCTCAAACCCAGACAAAATAATTTTTTAGCAGCAGTTGTCATCGCTGGGGAACATTGGGGATTGGCTTATACTGATATTTCTACGGGAGAATTCGTGACGACTCAAGCCGATAATTTGGAACAATTAACCCTAGAATTGCTGCGATTGCAACCTTCCGAAGTCCTGGTTCCGACTAATGCGCCGGATTTGGTCACGATGTTGAGGCCCGGAGAGAAATCCGACCATTTACCCGATTGTTTGCCGAATTCGTTTTGCTATTCTTTGCGATCGCAAATTCCGTTTACTTTTTCCGAAGCAAAACAGAGAATCCTGCAAAAGTTCAAAGTGCGATCGCTCGAAGGTATGGGATGCGGACACCTTTCCCTCGCAGTGCGCGCCGCCGGCGGTTTGCTGCAATATCTCGAAGAAACTCAAAAAGAAAAAGCAGTTGCTTTGCAAAGATTGCACACTTACACCCTCACCGATTTTCTCACCCTAGACTACCAAACCAGGCGCAATTTAGAAATTACTCAAACCGTCAGAGATGGGATTTTTCACGGTTCGTTGCTGTGGGCGATAGATAAAACCAGCACCGCCATGGGAGGCCGCGCTTTGCGCCGCTGGGTGCTGCAACCTTTGCTCAACATTAAAGGTATTTGCGCCCGCCACAACACGATTCAAGAATTAGTAGAAAATAATCCCCTGCGTCAAGATTTGCAGCAGTTGCTGCGCCAAATTTACGACATCGAAAGACTGACAGGGCGCGCCGGTTCTGGAACAGCTAGCGCCAGAGATTTGGTCGCTTTAGCCGATTCTCTCTCGAAACTGCCGGAATTGGCCGCGATCGCAACTCAAGGGATCTCGCCCTATTTGAAAGCGCTGCAAAATGTTCCGCCAATTCTCGAAGAATTAGCAGCTACAATTCACGCTCATTTAGTTGACGAACCGCCGATTCATTTAAAAGAAGGAGGTTTGATTCGATCGGGAATTAATGCAATGCTTGATGAGATGCGCCAGAGTGCATCAGGAGACCAAGAATGGATTGCTAATTTAGAAGCTAACGAACGGCAACGCACCGGAATTGCTAATTTAAAAGTAGGCTACAATAAAGCTTTCGGCTATTACATCAGTATTACAAAATCTAAAATTGACCAAGTACCGGACGATTACACTCGCAAGCAAACTCTTACCAATGAAGAACGCTACAGTACAGAAGAATTAAAAGAAAGGGAAGTGCGGATTCTGACGGCGCGGGAAGATTTAAATCAGTTGGAATACGATATTTTTGCAAAAGTGCGATCGGAGGTAGGAGAACAGGCGGAAATTATTCGCAACGTTTCCCGCGCGGTGGCGGCGGCCGATGTTTTGTGCGGTTTGGCGGAAGTAGCGGTTTATCAAGATTACTGTCGCCCGACTATGGTTGAAAGTCGGGAAATTAAAATTATTGAGGGTTGTCATCCGGTGGTAGAAAAGTCTTTACCGCCGGGATTTTTTGTCCCAAATTCGGCTTTTTTGGGTCGGGAACCATCGCTAAATCGCCCAGATTTAATAATTTTAACCGGGCCAAATGCTAGCGGGAAAAGTTGTTATTTGCGGCAGGTGGGTTTGATTCAGTTGATGGCGCAGATGGGCAGTTTTGTGCCGGCGAAAGCTGCAACCTTGGGAATTTGCGATCGCATTTTTACCCGTGTCGGCGCGGTGGATGATTTGGCAACGGGTCAATCTACATTTATGGTGGAGATGAACGAAACTGCAAATATTCTCAATCACGCTACACCGCAATCATTGGTTTTGTTAGATGAAATTGGCAGGGGAACGGCGACGTTTGACGGACTTTCGATTGCTTGGTCTGTGGCAGAGTATTTAGCAAGCGAGATTCGGGCGCGGACGATTTTTGCGACTCACTATCACGAATTAAATGAGTTAGCTTCTATTTTGGATAATGTGGCAAATTATCAGGTGACGGTGAAAGAGTTGCCGGATCAAATTGTATTTTTGCACCAAGTTCAGCCAGGGGGCGCTGACAAATCTTACGGAATTGAAGCGGGGAGGTTGGCTGGTTTGCCGCCGTCGGTGATTGAGAGGGCGAGACAGGTGATGAGGCAGATTGAGAAACATAGCAAAATTGCGATCGGGCTGCGGAAGGGTGTTAAGAAAGAAGGGAAAAAAGAGTCTGACGGCCAACAGTTAGATATCTTTGATGATTGATTTTTTTCAGCCAAAAAGGTTCTTAGTAAGGACTTTAGTCCTTCAAAACTCAGATTTAATGGCTAAATTTATGACTATGAACCTGTCATTAAAAACTTAGATCAAAGGACTAAAGTCCTCCCTACAAACCTGATGAAAGGACTAAACTCCTGACTGCCAAATTGTAATTTGAATTCATTTGCAATTTGGCAACCTTCTTAATTCTTTGTGCACGCTCATTCCAATTTACATAGCCTCATTTAGCAGCCGCCCGTATTCAGTCGCGCGATCGCTCACATCGATCGCGAAATGCAGCAGGTAGGTCAAAATCCGCTGCAAAACGGTCGTTAAAAGCTATTCCACTCATAAACCGGGTTTTTTCCAATATCTTCGCATCACATCGAATATCTTCACAAAAACCCGGTTTCTTGCTACGACGCACAATCTCAGAAAAACCCGGTTTCTCGCCACCAACCCCTGATAGATCTGCGTCCATCCGCATAAATCCGCCAACATCTGCAGCCAAATTATGAAAAAATTGGTATATAATTAAAATAGAACAGAGTGGAGTAAAAGCTATGTCAACCACAGAAAAAGTTCGCTGGACAAGCGCTGATTTAGAATTATTACCCGATAACGGCAACCGTTACGAAATAATCGAAGGAGAATTGGTTGTGACAAGAGCACCTCACTGGAAACATCAAAACGTTGCTAACAATGTTTGTGTTGAATTAACTATTTGGTCAAGACAGACGAAGTTAGGTAAAGCTGTCCAGGTACCGGGTCTTGTTTTTACGGATAGTGATAATGTTATTCCTGATGTAGTTTGGGTAACCTATGAACGTTTAGCACAGATATTAGATGAAGCCGGACATTTGGCGGGTGCACCGGAGTTGGTGGTAGAGGTGATGTCTCCCGGTGAAGAGAATGAAAAGCGCGATCGCCAATCCAAGCTAAAATTATATTCAGTTCAAGGCGTGCGCGAATATTGGATATTTGACCGCATACAGCAAAAAGTAGAAATTTACCGTCGGGAAAGCGGAATTTTGAAATTAGCGATGACTTTATTTAAAGAAGATAATTTAACCAGTCCTTTGTTACCAGGTTTTAGCGTGTCGGTAGCCACATTATTTGCCTAGAGATTTTGAATAATTGCTACCCCCGCACCATCTCTGAAACCGGGTTTTTTCCAATATCTTCGCATCACATCGAATATCTTCGCAAAAACCCGGTTTCTCGCTACCCACGCACAACTCAGAAACTGGGTTTTTTCCAATATCTTCGCATCACATCGAATATCTTCGCAAAAACCCGGTTTCTTGCTAGGACGCACAATCTCAGAAACCGGGTTGTAAGGATTTAGGTCAAAAAAACTTCAGTGACAAAAGCTGGTAAAATAGGCGTTGCTGAATTAGAGTATCAACGGCTAAATATACAAATCCCAAAACTATTGTTTACAAAGATTCTGGATTTTTGTAAACAACAGTTTTGAGCTCCTGTTCGGTCGATTGACCGATTTAAATCATGTTCGTATAGCGAACTTTAGTCCGCAGTCGTATAGCGGACTAAAGTCCGCACGCGCGATCGAATGGTTTTTGCTATTAATCTACCGGACGCGGTCTCATAGTTTAACTCAGCAACGCCTTAAATCGGTATTAATTCTCGTGTTTGATTGTAGTGGATTGTGTGTTGTATACACTTCGTTACAATCCCGAAAACCTTACAAATTGGCAGTTTCGAGCTTGTGTAAACCAAAAAAAATAAAGGCGGCACCCAGATTTGAACTGGGGGTGGAGGTTTTGCAGACCTCTGCCTTACCACTTGGCTATGCCGCCGTTACGTCAGATAATTGACGTTATACGATAATACACCAAATCCTGATTATTTCAACATATCTTTCAAAAATTTCCATCGCCCAAAGTTCGTTAGCGAAGCCCTCGAAGAGGATCGCCCCCACAACCCCATCCCAGGCTAATCTATAAATAGCTCGATCGCCTCCGCTTCGCCCGCAACAGCAGCCATGACAACAGTTTCTCCCCTCCGAGTCGCCCAAATCACCGATACTCACTTGTTTGCACTGATCGATCGACAATGGAAAGGGATCTCGACAGCCCGCACCCTCGAAACAGTTCTCGATCGCCTGCAACAGATAAAGCCGCCGCCAGACTTGCTTTTGCTGACAGGAGATTTATCCCAAGACGAAACAGCCGAATCCTACCAACTCCTGGCCTCCTTGATTTCCCCCCTCAACATCCCCGCTTACTGGATACCTGGGAATCACGACAACATCCCAGTTATGGCGGAAATCTTAAATCGCCCGCCCATTTCCCCAGAAAAATCATTTCACTTGGGAAACTGGCAGTTTCTGCTGCTTTCGAGTGTCGAAGCCGGATGTGACGGCGGGCGGCTTTCCCCGGAGAGTTTGGATTGGCTGGACTCTCAACTGCAACAAACGGGCGATCGATTTGTTACGATTGCTTTGCACCATCATCCGCTGGCGATCGACTGTGAAATCATGGACAGCATGATGCTGCACAATGCCGATGAATTTTTTGCAATTGTCGATCGATACCCTCAAATCAAAATAGTCCTTTGCGGCCACATTCATCAAGAATTTCACCAACAGCGAGGCGGAGTTTCCTGCTTGGGTACTCCCAGTACCTGCATCCAACTGTTGCCCAAAACCTCTCCGATTGTCCTCGACACCATCGGGCCCGGATTTAGATTGCTCGAATTGGCGATCGACGGTACTTGGGATACTAAGATTGAGCGAGTAGCCGGAGAACCTGCAATATCTTGATATTTGACAGTTTAGAGGTCGTTGTGCGATCGACCCAATCGAAGAATTATCTTCTTTCCCGTAAAATAACCCTTACCAAGTTCGATCGTTCGGACTTGTGTGCGCCTCAAAACTCAGAAGACAGAAGTTCTCACTACCAACCATTTATCCTCACTGCAAACCGATTTAATCGTCGGCCTTCAAGCTGACATCATATCAAGCAGGTTTGCGATCGCACAATCACAAATCCTAGAATATATTTTTTGCGCTGTTACATATGCTAAAAAATATTTCTAGACAATATACAAAATTGTCAATCTGTCAAAAGATATATTTTATTATTCATTCATATATTTTATCATTCGTAATGACCGTAGATTGCAGAAATAGCGAGAGCGATCGGCAACTAACAACAATAGATCGGGCAACTTTAAAAAACAGGAAAAACTTAATATGTCTGAAGTCAATGGCGTCATGATGCAGTATTTCCACTGGTACACCCCCGATGACGGAAACCTGTGGAATCAGCTAGCAGAATCTGCAAAGGATTTAGCTAAAATTGGCGTTACATCTCTGTGGTTGCCACCCGCTTATAAAGGAACGGGTGGCGGTATGGATGTGGGCTATGGTGTCTACGACTTATTCGATTTAGGCGAATTCGACCAAAAAGGGTCAGTACGCACTAAATACGGTACAAAAGATGAGTATTTACGCGCAATCAAAGCTGCACAAGATGCTGGAATTCGGATTTATGCCGATGTTGTCTTCAACCACAAATTAGGTGCCGATGCCGAAGAAGAAGCCGAAGCCACACCCTTCAATCCAGACAACCGCAATGACACCATAGGCGAATATCAAAAAATCAAAGCTTGGACGCATTTTACTTTCCCTGGCCGCGAGAAAAAATATTCCAGTATGGAGTGGCATTGGTGGCATTTTGACGCCATTGATTACAACGCTTACGACACTGAAAACCATGCCATTTACCTACTAAAAGGCAAAAAATTTGATGAGGGAGTAGACCTAGAAAAAGGCAATTTTGACTACCTCATGGGTTGCGACTTAGATATGGACAACCCAGAAGTCACCGGGGAATTAAAATACTGGGGCGAGTGGTATGTGGATACAACAAACGTTGACGGATTTCGTTTTGATGCCGTCAAACACGTAGCAGCAGGATTTTTCCAAGAGTGGTTAGAACACGTCCGCAACTATGCCAAACGCGACCTATTTGCCGTAGGTGAATATTGGTCTTACGAAGTGGAAGCTTTGCATTACTTCATCCAAGCAACGGACGGTAAAGTATCCTTATTTGATGCGCCCCTCCACTATAACTTCCACGCTGCTAGCAAAGCCGGCAACAGCTACGACTTGCGAACAATTTTCGACGGCACCCTCGTTCAACAACAACCCACTCTAGCCGTTACTTTGGTTGACAACCACGATTCTCAACCCTTGCAATCGTTAGAATCAGTTGTCGAATCTTGGTTTAAACCCCTTGCTTACGCTTTAATCCTGCTGCGGAGTGAAGGATATCCCTGTATTTTTTACCCGGATTATTACGGCGATCACTATAAAGATACAGCAAATGATGGCAATGAATACGAGATTTGGTTAGACAAACATCAGTGGATTCTAGATAAATTGCTGTTGGCGCGCCAAACCTATTCCTACGGGAATCAATACGATTACTTCGACCACGCTAATACAATTGGCTGGACGCGACTAGGAAACGAAGAACACCCTGGTGGGATGGCTGTGGTACTAAGTAATGGAGGCGATGGCACTAAGTTTATGGAAGTCGGACAGCCCAATCGAACTTATATTGACATCATGGAACACGTCAAAGAACCCATCGTAACAAATGACGATGGTTGGGCAGATTTTAGGTGTAACGCCGGTTCAGTTTCTGTCTGGGTTCCGCAGCAGTAAGCATGACCATAATCTTGATGGAATCCTCTGTCTAAAGTAGGGTGCGCTACGCGCACCTTACCGCTACAATTATCGCATTAAACAAATTTTTACTTAGCTGTTTTTGATGACTAAAGTCTATTCGTAGTGGTGACTTCAGTCCTATCTATCTATACTTATATTTATAGACATCGCCCCAAAATAAATTACATAAAAAAATATGAAACTTGCAGAAAAAGTTGCCGTTATTACCGGCGGCGGGTCGGGAATTGGTCGTGCAGCAGCAATTTTAATGGCCAAGGAAGGCGCAAAAGTTGCTATTATCGATCTAAGTTTAGAAACGGCGCAAGAAACAGTCCGCAAACTAATTAATGAAGGAGGCAGCGGGCTGGCAATTGCCGCAGATGTGGGTCATTCTGGGCAAATGCAGCAAGCATTTCAAACAATTTTTGACGAATATCAAAGAATTGATATTGTGTTCGCCAATGCGGGGATTAACGGTATCTGGTCGCCGGTAGAAGAGATAGGACTGGATGAGTGGGAACAGACAATTAACACCAATCTGACGGGAACATTTTTGACTGTAAAATATGCAGTTCCTTATCTAAAAAAACAAGGAGGTTCGATTGTGATTACCTCATCGATTAATGGCACCAGAAGCTTCAAAAAAGTTGGCGCTACAGCTTACGCTTGCAGCAAAGCTGCCCAGGTAGCTTTAGCAAAAATGCTGGCGCTAGAACTTTCTTCGAGTCACATCAGAGTCAATGTTATCTGTCCGGGCGGGGTGCTGACTGGGATCAATGAAAGCACTGTTAAGCGCCATCTCGATCGCATTCCAGTCTCGCCTAATTCCATTCAAGATATGATTCCTTTGACTGATAATACCGCCGGTTCTAGCGAAGAAGTCGCCCAATTAGTGTTATTTCTGGTATCGGATACCTCCAGTTTTATCACAGGTACTGAAGTCTGGATTGATGGTGGCGGTTCTTTGATTTAAAAGTTAACATACCCCTTTGATGATTCGGCGGTTGAAACCGCGTCTACACAAACGATGTCGGCCTGCGCCGACGAATTTATAAAGGGGAGTCCCAACCCGAATTTGGTATAATGACCAATGACTAATGACTAATGACTAATGACCAATGACTAATGACTAATGACTAATGACCAATGACTAATGACTAACTCTCCATTGTTTCACAGCAGTTTGTAATGTTTGCGGCAGCCAGTTATCGTACTGAGGATAAACAGGCAAACGTTGCACGAGCTGCCATCCCGCTGCTGCTAAAATTTCTGTTAAAGTTTGATGTTGCAGGTGAGGATAATCGGGATTAACTTCATCCAATGGCCCGATTCCGCCTAAATCTGTCGCACCTGCTTCTAAACAAGCCAGCAATATATCCGGTTGTGTAACTAAATTTGGCGGGATTTGCAGGGAGATTTCTGCAGATAAAATGCTGCGGGCGATCGCAATTACTTGCGGCATTGTTGTAGCATCAAAAACTTCACCGTCCCAACTTTGCTGATTTCCGGGGCTGTGGGGCTGGAGGATAACTTCTTGAATGTGATTGTAGCGCGAATGAATCCGGGCGATCGCCTCCAGAGTCTCAATCCAATCAGCCTCACTTTCCCCGATTCCCAACAGCAAACCAGTCGTAAACGGAATCTGTAATTGTCCGGCCAATTCTAACTGTTGCAGCCGCAGCGCCGGCACTTTACTCGGTGCGTGTCGGTGAACAGTTTGTAACAAATCGGGGGACAACTGTTCTAGCATCAGCCCCATCGAGACATTCACCTGTTTTAACTGCGCCATTTCCTCAAAGCTGAGCGGCCCTACATTAGTATGTGGCAAAAATCCGAGACTAAGTGCCAGTTCGCACAAATCGTAAATCCTCTGAAACCAAGCTTTTCGCCGCTGACTCTCGGGATGTACTTCGCCGCTGAGTATCAGAATTTCAATTACACCTTGAGGAAACAGCAACTCAAGCTGTGTTTCGGCTTCTGGGAGTGTCAGCCAAGGACTTTGCAGCGGTTGGGCCCGAAAATTGCAATAGGTGCAGCGGTTGAAACACTCGTAGGTGGGAACCAGAGTATAAGCGGGGCTGTAGGTGACGGTGCGGGACATTCCTTGGGATTTTGAGCGATCGGACTCGATCGACAACTATATATATAAGTGCGAGTTTTGCGGTTGGCGATCGCAATACTTCATCTATCTTAACACTCACACCAGTCCCGAATCACCTTGCCAGCTAGATTATGAAGATTATTTCTTTCGTGCGATCGCCCGTAAACTCCGAACTCTGCTTTATGAAATCCGCATACAGCAAGCATTAGAGTTTAAGATAAGATTTAATTATATTGAATATAATAAAAACTGTAGTTAAAAACCCTTTACAAACTGAAATAAAAGGTTTATCTTATATACATGGCGGAACACAAAGCCGTCACGAACATTGAAAACCAAATAACGCAATCATAAACACATGACAGCCACATTACAGCAGCGCGAAAGCGCTAACTTGTGGGATCAGTTTTGCAACTGGGTCACATCGACCGACAACCGCCTCTATGTAGGTTGGTTCGGCGTCTTGATGATTCCTACCTTGCTAACTGCCACAATCTGCTACATCACTGCCTTCATCGCAGCCCCTCCCGTAGACATTGACGGCATCC
>NZ_JADEWT010000055.1 GCF_015207505.1 Tychonema sp. LEGE 06208 | reverse complement strand
CCCCCTCTCCCAATCTCCCCTCTCCTAATCTAGAACCGCATTTTTATTGAGCCTAATTAACTTCTTAAATGCCTCATTATCCAACTCAGTCAACCACGACTCATCCGCACCAATAATTGAGCCTGCCAATTTCTTTTTGTCCTCAATCATTTGGTCAATCTTTTCTTCCAAAGTGCCAATCGCCACAAACTTATGCACAAATACATTTTTTTCCTGCCCGATCCGAAACGCCCGATCCGTCGCCTGATCTTCCACCGCCGGATTCCACCAGCGATCGAAATGAAAAACGTGATTGGCTTTTGTCAGCGTAATTCCCACACCGCCCGCCTTCAGTGACAAAATAAATACCGAAGGTTCTGATTCTGGATCTTGAAACTCTGAAATCATCCGTTCCCGTTTTTCGCGACTCGTTCCCCCGTGGATGTAATAAGTGTTATAATGTAAGGTGTGTTTGATGTATTTTTCCAACGCACTTCCCAATTCTGTAAACTGCGTAAATACCAATAAACTTTCGCCTTCCGCTTTCACTTCTTCAATCATTTCGATCAGCCGTTCCAGTTTGTGCGATCGCTCCGGTGTAAACTCACTTTCATCCTGCAAAAACTGGCGCGGATGGTTGCAAATTTGCTTCAGCTTCAGCAGCGTCGCCAAAATCATCCCCTTGCGCTTTATCCCTTCCGCGGCATCAATGTCTTGCTCTACCTCTTTGACGATTGCTTCATAAAGCGAAGCTTGCTCGCGGGTGAGATTGCAGTATAGTTTTTGCTCCACTTTGTCGGGGAGATCCTGAATAATTGACTTATCAGTTTTCAGGCGGCGCAGGATAAAAGGTTCTACTAATTTTTTCAGCGCTGCTGATTGCGTGCGACTCCCATTTTTTTGAATCGGTAACTCAAACAACTTCCGAAACTGCGCCTCTTTTCCCAAATATCCGGGATTGAGGAAATTAAAAATTGACCATAAATCCAACAAGCGATTTTCTACAGGTGTTCCAGTCAGCGCCAACCGATGGGTAGCCGGCAACTTTAAAATCGCCTTTGTTTGCGCCGCCTTCGGATTTTTAATATTCTGCGCTTCATCAATTACCAAGCGATGCCACTCTACACTGCTCAACAGCTTCTCATCTTTGCGCGCCAAAGTAAACGAAGTAATCAACATATCACAATCTTGGACGGCGGCTTTAAATGCTTTGGTATCTTGCAAGCGCCCAGGGCCGTGGTGAATCAGCGATCGCAATTCTGGAGCAAATTTTTCCATTTCCTTTTGCCAATTGCCAACTACGGAAGTTGGCGCAATTAGCAGCGTGGGTAAAACCGTAATTTCCGTCTCTTTTGTATTAGATAAAACTTCTCTTTCTTGCAATAATCGAGCAATTACCTGCGCCGATTTACCCAAACCCATATCGTCGGCAAGACAGCCATTTAATCCCAAACTTTCCAAATAACTCAACCAAGAAACACCGCGCTTTTGATAATCCCGGAGTTTGCCTTGAAACTTTGCCGGATCTGCAATTAACTCTAGCCGACTCTTATCGTGCAGCTTCTCCAACATATCTGACAAAGCCCGATCGCGCTCCACCTCTAACTCTTCACTAGCTTCTCCTTGGGCCGTCAACTTCATAAAGTCAATCAGGCTGACATCGGGATTCTCTTCGCGATGTTTTTTCCAAAACTCCAGCATCTCCTGCATTTTATCTTTGTCCAGTTCCATCCATTGTCCTCGGAACTGCACCAGCGGTGTTTTGCTATTAACTAACGCCTCCCATTCTTGTTCGCTAACCCGTTCGCCTCCGATCGCCAATTCATACTGATATTCCACCAAGGAATCCGCCGAAAACAATCCTTTGCCCTTGATTGCAGCGCTTTTCTTACTGCTGCCCTTGACTTGCAGGCGAATCTTCGCCCGTTGTCGTCCCTTCGGCGTCCACCAAGCGGGGACAATCACTTTGTATCCGGCATCTTCTAGTACCCAAGCGGACTCGCTGAGGAAGGTAAAGGCATCATCTAAGCTGAGGGAAATGTTAACGGGTTTGTCGGTTTCTAGCCCTTGCCAAAGTTGGGGATAAATGCGGGCGGCGTAGCCGAGATTTGTCAGCAAATGTTGCTCGAAGTTGTCACCGAATTGTGTTTGCAACTGTTTTTGTTGAGTCGATCGCGATCGCCAATAATCCTGCAACGGCATCCGCAGAGATGGGTCTTTTTTCGCAGCCACCTGAAACTCTAAAATCCAAGGCTGTTCGGGGTTTTCGGGGGATTGCAATTGAAAGCAAAGGGAGAATGAGTCAGCAGATTGATTGCGCGTAATGCGATCGCGCCAGGTTTGCCATTGCTGATATCGATCTAGGCTGACTCCCGCGATTTTTCGTGTTTGGTTGAGACAAATTTGGAGTAAAGAGTCCGAAATTTTATTCTCAAACGATGCTGGGATTGGTGTTTGAGTGACAATTTCCGCGATCGCACATTCTGAAAAATGCCGCAGCAACATTTCGCGATCGTAGAACTTTGGCGTCATATCTGCTAGTTTGAGCTTGTTAAAACCCGACGCACAAACTAAAGGCATCCATTCAACATAGCGTTGTAAATCAGTTTCGTACTGCGCTGAAACAATTTCCCATCCCGGATAAATCTCAAAGCTTGGTGCAGTCTTGGCAGTGGTTTTAGTAGTTTTTGCAATTTTTGCAGTTGTTTTTGTTTCACCGGCTTTCTTGCGCCCGCCCGTGGCTTTCTGGGCGGGTTCTGATGTTTCGATGGGTGCGATCGGAGCAGTTTCTCGATAGCGCAACGCCGGAATATAAAGATCCTTGAGAATAATTTGTTTAAAAAATTGCGTGTAGTGATGCCAGAATAGTAAGTCAGAACCGAACTGAACTTCTGCCAAATCGTAGAGGGCCAGAAAATGCAAATCGTTCAATACTTTGGTGAGGCTGTGGGTGGCAATTGGCAGACAATCGACTTCCCAATATTCTAATTCAAACGTTTCGGGTAACTCTGTCTCTAAATATCGCGCTAACTCTAAAGATGGTAACGGCTGGTTATCGGCGGCGGGTAGTAAAAAGTACCGAGGGGCGATCGCTTCTAGCCCCCTCGAACTTGTATTTCCGAAGGCTGATAGTTGAATCCCGGCTTCTTTCGTTAAAAACTCTGTTAACTTTGCCGTTTCCAATTGGCGGGGATGAACTTTACCACGTTGGTTTTTATGTTCAGTAGTTTCAACCCAGATATAAAATTTTCCACCTTGAACAAAACTTTCTTCTGTTTGAGGAATCCAAGTGCCGTGGAGGATTTTCATAGGTTATACCAAATGCAACCTTTGGCAGCCTATCATATCATCAATTAGCGGGAAAAGATAAGACGGCGGTTGAAACCGCTGCTATACAAACGATGTCCGCCTCTGCGGACTAAAGAGAATAACGTAATTTTACCGCGCTATATTTAACCGGCGGAGGCTGGTTTTGCTTGTGTAAACCTGGTTTCAACCGCGCCCGTCTTCTTACAAATTTAGAAAATATCAGTTAAATCCAGCACAAAACCGGGCAGTACATTTTCACCTGAGAGAGTTTGAGGCGCATCTAAAATTTCTACTTCTCTATCTTGACGGGAGATTTCTACTTGTCGATTTTGGCGATCGAGCAACCATCCCAACCTCGCTCCATTTTTCACGTACACTTTCATTTTAGCCCGCAATTTTTCTAAAGAATCGGTGGCCGATCGCAATTCCACTACAAAATCGGGACAAATTGGTGCAAATTTCTCTTTTTGTTTCGCAGTTAAAGCATCCCACCTGTCGCGCCGAATCCAAGCAGCATCGGGAGAAATATCTGAACCGTCGGGCAGTTTAAATCCAGTAGAAGAATCAAAAACTACTCCCAAATGCTTATTTTGACGGCTCCAAGATTGAAGTTGAAAGTTTAGGTCTGAATTCCGTCTGCCTGTCTCGCTACCTGTAGGTGGCATAATAATTAATTCTCCCGTTGCAGTGCGCTCAAATCTCAAATCCCGGTTGTCTAGACACAACTGGAAAAACTGCTCGTCAGTTAATTCGAGCGTTAATTCTAGGGGAGAATGTAGGGCGATCGTTTGTGATTCCATAACTGTAACTGTCTCCAAATATTACATGAGTAGAATGTCAACAACCAACTGCCAACAACCAACAACCAACTAAAAGAGCGGGCACTTTTGGCACCGCCCTACCAACAACCAACAACCAACAACCAACAACCAACAACCAACTGCCAACTGCCAACTGCCAACTGCCAACTGCCAACAACCAACAACCAACTGCCAACTGCCAACTGCCAACTGCCAACTAAGTCTCTGCTGTATAACCTTGCATATTTTCCGGTTCAAA
This sequence comes from Tychonema sp. LEGE 06208, assembly GCF_015207505.1. Lineage (GTDB taxonomy): Bacteria > Cyanobacteriota > Cyanobacteriia > Cyanobacteriales > Microcoleaceae > Microcoleus. Next base: position 36,001 of record NZ_JADEWT010000055.1, on the reverse strand, counting down.
CGATCGCAAAATATTAGCTGCTTTGTCGGTTAAAACGTCAGTACCCTTAACAGCAATCAAAAATTTGCCCGCATTCAAACGGTTGCGGTAGGGTAAAGCATCGCCGCTACCAAAGGCCATTCCTCCGGCACCGCCGACAAATACGCTGCCCATCCCGCCGCCGATGGCACCTAGCACTCCACCGATGAGGTGATCGCCAATTTCGCCCGCCCAAGCAAAAGTTTTCAACTCAGTCATCAAGCTGAAAGTAACGCCGGCAATAAAGCCAAACGGTATCAGCCAAATAGCCATGAGTTTCGCTTGTTTATTTGCTTGCTGGTTGGGATCTATCAAACCAAATTCATCGGCAGTTTTGTAGCCGCGGCCCAAAATGCTTACTTGCTTCATCGGTAAGCCTTCTTTTTCGAGGGCGCAGTAGGCGGCTTCGGCTTGCATTCGATCGGGCAGTACGGCGATAAGATAATTCATTGACAACAATTCCTGATAGTTAGGTTCGGATACCCGGAATTTATTATAGCCTGAAAAGACTTGCTAGCTAAGCAATTGGGCGTTTTCCAGAGGTCGGCCCAGGACGATCGCCCCCAAAGCTAAAATATTTCCCGCAAAAATGACCGACCATGACCGAATACAGATACAATTCAAACTGCACAAAGGCAAGCTTGAGCTGATCTGTCAGATACGGCTCTAAGTCATAAGTCTCAACTTTGAGCTCGCCAACGCTCGGCCTATTTTTACTATTGCACTCGATTGCTTGCTATGCCTAAAGTTCTAGTATCCGATCCGATCGACCAAGCCGGAATTGACATCCTCTCCCAAGTCGCGCAAGTTGACGTAAACACAGGACTTTCCGCCGCCGAACTGGTTAAAATTATTCCAGATTACGACGCTTTAATGATCCGCTCTGGCACCCAAGTTACCAAAGAAATCATTGAAGCCGGAAATCTACTCAAAATCATCGGTAGAGCCGGAGTCGGCGTAGATAATGTCGATGTACCCGCCGCTACCCGCAAAGGAATTGTAGTCGTCAACTCCCCCGAAGGCAACACGATCGCCGCTGCCGAACACGCGATCGCCATGATGCTCTCGATGTCCCGCCACATCCCGGAAGCCAACGCCTCCGTCAAAAGCGGTAAATGGGAACGCAACCGCTTTATCGGCGTAGAAGTTTACAAAAAAACCCTCGGCATCGTCGGTTTGGGCAAAATCGGCTCCCACCTCGCCGCCGCAGCCAAAGCAATGGGCATGAAACTGCTCGCCTACGATCCCTTCATTTCCACCGAACGAGCCGATCAGTTGGGCTGCCGTTTGGTAGAACTAGAATTGCTGATGCGCGAATCTGACTACATCACCCTGCACATCCCCAAAACGCCGGAAACCCTGCACTTAATTAACGCTGAAGTGCTGTCGAAAATGAAGCCCACGGCCAGGATAATTAACTGTGCTAGAGGTGGCATCATCGACGAAGCAGCCCTCGCAGAAGCTATAAAATCAGGCCAGATCGCCGGCGCAGCGATCGACGTTTACGAACACGAACCGCTAGAAGCCGATTCCCCGCTGCGGAGTGTCGGCCAGAACATCGTGCTGACACCCCACTTGGGCGCTTCGACGGCGGAAGCTCAGGTGAATGTGGCGATCGATGTTGCCGAACAAATTCGCGATGTGTTGTTGGGACTCCCGGCGCGATCGGCTGTTAACATACCCGGTATTTACCCAGACTCGATCGAAAAACTCAAACCCTACCTGCAACTCGCCGAAACCCTAGGCAACCTCGTCAGCCAGCTAGCCGGAGGCCGAGTCGATTACCTCAACGTTCAACTCCAAGGCGAACTCGCCAACAACCAAAGCCAGCCCGTAGTCGTCGCCTCCCTCAAAGGCCTGCTCTCCCAAGCCCTGCGAGAGCGCGTTAACTACGTCAACGCCAGCATTGAAGCCAAAGAACGCGGCATCCGCGTCGTCGAAACCAGAGACGCCTCGATTCGCGACTACACTGGCTCTCTGCGCCTCTCGGCCAAGGGAACTCTGGGCGAACACACAGTCACGGGTGCAGTCCTCGGCGAAAGCGAAATTCGGATTACCAGCGTTGACGATTTCCCAGTCAACGTTTCCCCGACTAACCATATGCTGTTTACCCTGCACCGCGATATGCCGGGGATTATTGGCAAAATTGGTTCCCAATTGGGCAGTTTTAATGTCAATATTGCCAGTATGCAAGTGGGCCGTAAAATCGTGCGAGGCGATGCGGTGATGGTTTTGAGCCTGGATGACCCTCTACCAGAGGGCATATTGGCCGAGATTCTCAAAGTTCCGGGAATTCGGGATGCTTACACGGTGAATCTTTAAAGAATTTTAGATTAAGGATTTTAGATGTCAATCTAAAATCCTTAATCTAAAATCGTTACAGGGTAAATCTTTAAAGGATTAAGGATTTTAAATCTCAAGTCTAAAATCTAAAATCGTTACAGGGTAAATCTTTAAAGGGTTAAGGATTTTAAATCTAAAATCTCAAACTTGTTCGCTTGCGAAGTTGAAAATCTAAAATCCTTAATCTCAAATCGTTAGACGGTAATTCTTTGAAGGATTAAGGATTTTAGTGAATGCCAATCTAAAAGCTAAAACTTGTTCGTTCGCGAAGTCGAAGAATCCTTAATCTAAAATCATTGCACGGTAAATCTTTGAAGGATTAAGGATTTTAGAAGCTGCCAATCTAAAATATAAAATCGTTCCACGGTAAATCTTTGAAGTATTAAGGATTTTAGATTTTGGATACAAGGACTGATAATTGGTAATGAGTAATTAGTTATTGGTAAAAAAGCCAGAAAGCTGAATTGTTTCTATTAGTCAATCCTGATTCTTCACTACCCAGTTCCCAGTTGCCAATTCCTGACGGGCCAATCTAAAATCTAAAATCTAAAATCTAAAATTGTTATGGCACATAGCTGGTGGGAAATTAGAATTATTTGCGATCCGGCGCTGGAAGATATCATCTTTTGGCGTTTGGAACAATTTAAGTGTCGGGGAACAGCCACTCAGATCAAAAGCAATTCCTGCCTGATGTCGGCTTATTTGCCCGAAGAACAAGCCCGATTGCTGGATTTGGCTGCCCTGTCTCTGTGGCTGCGACAAGATGCTCTGTGTGCAGGTTTGCCCCTACCTGCGATGCAGTGGAATTTGATTGAAGAGGAGGATTGGGGCAGCACTTGGAAGCAGCACTGGCAGCCTCAAGAAGTGGGCGATCGCTTTTTAATTAATCCCGCATGGCTGCCGGCGCCGACTGATACCGATCGCGTCATTTTGCGTTTAGATCCCGGTGTGGCTTTCGGTACGGGTGCTCACGCTACGACTCAGCTTTGTCTGGAATCTTTGGAAATGCGTCTCGGTTTTGATGACAAAGAGTGCATAGTTGCGGATATTGGCTGCGGATCGGGTATTTTGTCGATCGGCGCGGTGTTGTTGGGCGCTACAAAGGTTTATGCTTTGGATACCGATCCTTTGGCTGTGCGATCGACCATTAGCAACCGACAGCTTAACCGCGTTAACCCGCAGCAGTTAATCGCAGAACTCGGAACGGTCGATCGCTTGAAAGAAATGATCGATGAGCCGATCGACGGTTTGATGTGCAACATTTTAGCAGAAGTAATCATAGATTTAATCCCGCAGTTCACCGCGATTAGCAAACCGAGTACATGGGCCGTGCTCAGCGGCATTTTGCTCGACCAAGCTAAGCCAATTGCCGATACTCTCGAACAGCACGGTTGGATTGTGGCTACTTTGTGGAAGCGCCAAGATTGGTGTTGTTTTAATATTCGGCGCAGTTAGCGTTTTTAGATTTTCGATACATATATTAGTAGTAGGGTGCGTCAGATTCGATGATTTTGGATGCGTATTGAATCGCTACCAACTGACGCACCTTACAATTATTTCGGAATTAATATCACCCGAAATCAGGATAGGGCAGTGCCGTTTCCCTACAATTAATCGCGGTAGGGAAACGGCACTGCCGTGTCCTCTATATCATACCGATGAAACCGGAAACGATATGACGCACCTGATTGAAATTAGCTAAACATTACATAGCGGATAATCGAACCTTCGCGATCGATTTTTACAGCGTGTTGCGAAAGTATTTCTTCCGACCACATTGGCTCAGAAACAGGCTGAGATTCAGGTTCATCGCCAATCCAAGGTGGAGAAGGCATAGATAAGTCACGACCATTTAATTGTCGCTCTAACCACTTTATCGCTCCTGTATGTTGACATTTGCGATCGCAACAACCAGCTCCCAGAAACTGACCTTGTTCATCAAAAACTTCTATAAAAGAGCCGCTATTATCCCAACCATCATCAACATAGCCTTGTATCAGAAGAGCAAATGAAATTTGAGATTCAACGGGAACTTTTACAAGATATATCTCGCTGAGGCTGTGCTGAGAGTAGCAAAAATGTCGATCGTAAGTGTCAGCCACAGTTTTAGGTATGTCTTGTGGAGGTCTTTCAATCTCCACCGACTCCAAACCATCACCAAACCCACCAAACAACTGAAGACATCCGATGCGACAGTCTGGGAAGAAATCCGAGAAAGAGTCAGAGCGATCGTAAAACTTACCGATTTCTTCCTCGTAGAATTTTCTAACTAAAGATTCCCGAGTGCTATAATTCATACACTCTCTCCTATAATTTTTGTTGTTTTTGCCTTGTGCTATCGCTCATATCAAATCCGGTTAAATGCACGTAGATAAGTAGGGGAAATCCCCCTGTGATAGCCCCTAATGTACTGCGACAATCAAACGGATGTGATATTATTCATTGATGTCATCGGGATCGGGATCGAAGTCGTAGGGTGCCTCAGATTCAATCATTTTTAATCTCAAATCGCTACCAACTGACGCACGCTACAAGGACATGATATTAGTCGTAGGGTGCGTCAGATTCAATCATTTTCGCTCTCAAATCGCTACCAACTGACGCACCTTACAAGTTATATCAATTTCGGTCGATTACCCATGATTCTTGTAGGAGCTCACTTCGCCATAATATTTCATATAAATTGACAATCTTGTAAAACCGCCCCAACTCCTCGATTTGGTTAATCGTCAGTTTCTATCTCAGCATATTCATCAGTCACAACTTGTCCATCTGGCATGATAGTATTTCGCTTGTAGCTGTCGCCTAAATCGCAACCTTCAACAAGTGCTCCTCTCAAATTTGTCTCATACAGACAAATTTCACCCATCATTGCACCTCTAAGGTCTGCTCCTTCCAGATTGGCTCCTTTCAAGCTAACTTCAAATAAACAAGCATTTTGCAGGTTGGCATTTCGGAGATTAGTATATTCCAAATTACCATCTGTCAAGTTGGCATTACTTAGGTTAGCTCTCTCCAATGAAGCTCTTTCTAGATTAGTTTCTAAACTAGCATTAGACAAATCTGCTTCGTCCAGCATACTATGAGTTAAATCAGCATAATCTAATCTAGCTGACGTAAAAATAGTACGTCTGAGATTGCTTTCTTTCAGCGTGGTATATGTCAAATCAGCTTCACTGAAATCAGCCTCACTCAAGTTTACGCCTCTTAGTTCGGCACCTTCTAGGTTAACCCGACGAAAATCTCTTTCACCCGCTGCGTATCTTTTGAGCAGTTCTTCTGCGTTCATAACTTGCCTCTTTAATCACTTTCAAATGATAAACTAAAAGTGACAGTGCTACGATGAAAGCATAAACAATTTGCATCATAAAGCTATGAACGCTGAAGAAATACTCAAAAGATACGCCAAGGGACAGCGAGATTTTCGGAGTAGCGAGTTAGAGGGTATTAATTTGAGCGGAGCTGATTTGTCTGGAATCGATCTAGCTGGTGCTAACTTGCGTAGAGCTAACTTTAGTAGAGCGAATTTGAGCCGAGTGTTCTTGGGAGATTGCCACCTGTATGAAGTCCAATTAGAAGGGGCTAACTTAATGCTTGCCACTATGTATGGTGTAGTTTCTATTGACGCTAATTGGAGGGGAGTAAATTTGGATGATGCTAGTTTGGAAGAAGCTTATCTGGTCTCTGTTGACTTAGAAGAAGCTACTCTGAAAAATGTCAATCTGAGTGATGCCAGGTTTGAAAATTGTAACTTGAAAAACGTTAATTTTGAGGGAGCTATTTGGAACGAAACTCTAATGGCTTTAGTTGATTTAACAGGAGCGACAGGGTTCGACCCTGCTGATGTAGCCGGACATCAGATCGTATTGCCTAACGGTCAATTTGTTGAATCCACTTGGGAGTTTACTGAGCAAAAGTATGGAGATATTTAGTTGGAGTAGTCCTTGGTAAACTAACGGACATCTAATTTGCTAAGGCGATATAAGCCTATCAAGTTTAAAACTAAGCAAATTAAATGTCCATTAGCTTATCGCTCGAAAGCCGCCTGTTATACGATGAAATTTTGATTTCGACGTTGCTCGATAGCATCCTGAATTTCTTCTGGAAGCTCTGACAAAAAGTCATAACCTGTTAGCGCTTCCACATCATCAACTGTGACTGCATAGTCTTCCCATACATTAGGATTATTTAAGTTCACAATTGTTCCGTTGGGAAGCTGAAATTGATTGTTCTCTAAAGTGCGGGGGTCTACATTTGGCATGATAACAGAAATGATTTGAGTTTCTGTCGTAATATCTGCCAGTCCCTGACCGGGCTGCAAAGGAACGATAATCTTCCAGGTGTAATCAGGAATTCCAATGCGTTTAGGATTGACAATCCACTCCCGGTTAGTTCCAATATTACCACCATTTTGAGTCAAGATTCTACCCAGAGAATCTCTGCTGTAAACCCAATTCCCATTATTGTCTCGCCGTCTCACAACTAAGTTTCTTACTACTCCTGGAAGCGGATCGGGATGATTGGGAAATGGATCGTTTGTTCGAGGTTGGCCTGGATCTTCTCGATTGAGATCGTAACTAGCTCCACCAGCAATGATGTAAAGCTCTGCGTTGTTGCCGTTGACAAACCTATTGCTATCGTCTTCGATATCTTCCCAAGGTACTCGATTTACTTGAGCTTGTTGTGGAAGCAAATTAGTTGTTAAGTAAGTGGATAAGGCATCTTTGAAGGTTCTCGTGCGGTCATTGAATGGTGTCATGTGGCCTCGATCGAACAGTCTCTCTCGAAAAGCACGAGTGTTGTTGTTGTTTTGATAGTCAGCTCCTTGAGTTTTAACCCAATCTGCGGGGAGCGATTGGTCTGCAACCCACGGATAACCTCTAGGATTACCATTTTGAGCGTAAGGACTGAATGTCCCATCAACTGGGTTAACTCCATTAGGATAATTAGGAAAATTATCATCGAAGCCAACGGGAAACCTACTTCCATATTGACGAGGAATTTGCTCTACGTATGGAGTGTTGGGAGGGTCTCCGGTTCTACGTCGGCGTCTTACATCACCCAACCAGGACTTGTTTAACTGCCAACTCACCCAATTAGGCCCCTTGGTGGCATCGTTGTAAGACAACGAATACTGTGGCTTTTCAATCAAGAAATTTTCTTGGTGAGTGTCTTCTGAAGGTCGAGCAAAAGTAGGATTCCCTAACTTGAGATGAACGCTCTTAAAGAAAACGTCATCCAGATAAACTTGACTGTCGCCTTCTACCTTAAACTGCAACAAAGCAGGTTTGTTGCGTAGATTATCTGGTATTTCCAAATGAAATGTCTCAAATCCTTGTTCGGCGTAAGCTAGATTGTTGGTGTAGGGATCTCTGTACCCTAGAACATTATAATCGTAGTAACCAACCGCATTAGGACGGGCAAGAGAATTCGGATCTAATGGGTTAATTAATGTATTAGGATCGGCAGCCCTCGTCAGTTCGATCGGGGTTAAATCCTGCCACTCCTCAGCAGTTGAGTCGGTTCCTTTGATAGAAACTTTGAGTTGACCGCCACTGGGATTAGGTACGTGAAGATTAAATCGCAGAGTTCCAGACTCAGGTACCACAAAACGGTTGTGGGTAATGCTTTGATCTGATTCTAACTTCAGAGCATAATTTGGTTGAGTTCGATCGACTCCTATCCTATCCAGTTCTGCGTGCAAAGCTGGAGCATCTGTTGCAGATAGCTGATTCACATCAACGAGATTGCTTGTAGTTACACTCGGTGACGCTTCACCATTATGCAAAGACCAACCAGGAATCACATCAGAAAAGATAGTTCGATTCAGTCCCTGCGGATTGAAAACCGCATCAAAATTGCCGTTAAATAAAGTAGGAACCGCAAAATCCCCCCGCATCCTGGCATCATAAGTATTCTCAAAATCAACCGGGATACGCTCTACATTCGTTTGGGGCCGCAACTCCGAACCGCCGCCCAAAACCGAATAAAACCACCCCGTACCAATTCCCTCCCAAGGAGCAGCATCAACACCGTGTTCAAAACTGTGTTCCGGCGTATACCAAGGGCTAACGCGAGCCGGGCCTGTCAAAACAGTACCGCCAAATGAAAAGTCCTTATCGAACAAAGGTTCGCGATACCCATCACCGCGCCGGCGGAAAATAGGATTAACATCTAAGTCTTCATCGAAGGGGAAGTTAGTTGGAAACAAGTCAGATGTTCCTCCATACCAACTCAAAACACGTCCGTGTACGGCTCCCCTGCCGGCAATACCAACAGTAGGATCTGTTTCCTTGGTAAACCCAGCACGGCTGTCATTATAATCTGGGTTATTGCTATTGGTTCCCAGGAAAACCGACAAATCCGGTTCTCCTAACAGCGGAGCATCTGGATCGGGATTTTCTGACCTCCAACCTTCTCGCGGAAACTGAAGTCCGGGAGCTGTTTTTCCATCCTCAGTAGACGGAAGATTCGGAATATCCCGACCCGCAGGCGAAACCGTACCTCCTGATAAATCCGGTACTGTCTGATAGTAATTATCCGCAAAAGTGACATTTTTCCACACCTGAACCTTCGGTTCGCGGAAATCGCCGAAATTATCTGTCACCACATTTAGCCCCGGTTGGTCGAAATCATGGGGGTCTAAAGTTGTCATCTGAAGGTCGCGAACATCAGAGTTTTCTTTTCCACCCGCTTCAGGAAAATGAGTCCCCAAACGCTGAATAATTTCGCTGTTAACAACTGTTCCCCGACTGAAACCAACAAAATGCAGCGGTGAATTGAAAATGGCTCCTTGTTTTGCCGTGCTGTTTTCATCGATAAACAGTTGGTCTAACTGCACGAGGGAAGCAAAGAAAGTATCTGCCACTGCTTCGCTAAAACCTGAATCAGGAGCTGCCGATTCATTATTGTTCGACCAGTCATTGAGCAGCACTAACGGTTGATTGTTGTCAAGGTATGGAGCTATGTAACTCTCCAACTTGGTGAGATAGTCGGCGTCGTCTTCTGGATTCTCACCTGCTGGGAAATCTGGCGCAACCGCTCCATATTTGTTGACAGGAACCCAATAACCAGTAGCGAGGTCGTACCTCATCATCAAACCGTTGTCCTCAGCACCTGCATTGGCAATACTATTGCCCAGTTGGTAAAACTCTGAAGGAATTCCAGGGTTATCAAAAAAGGGAGCACTAAAGGGAGGCTTGAAGCCATGAGTCAGCACAGTTACGCTGGGGAAGACATCATTACCATCATCGGGCTCGGTCAATATTGGCGTCCAAAAATCGCCAAACTCTATGTTCCGGCTGCCATTTTTATTCCAAGCTTCAACGGCCCAGTTGTACTCCTGACCCGCTGTCAAAGTGAGGTTGTCAGGTAGCGTGAAGCTGGTATTTGTACCTTCAATAAATGTTTGACCGCCATCCAAAGTCCACTTGCCAATGTCGTCGTCATCATCTCTTTGCCAAGTTGCCGTCAAAATTCGGTTGGGGTTGAAGTCGTTCTCTTGGCTGCGGTAAAAAGAAGTATTCCAAGGTTTTGTCAATAAGTCCAACTGTTCTGGTTTGCTCAATCCTTGGTTGAAAAGAAATTCGTTGCCATTCGGGTCTGGTAAATCGACAACTTCATCCCACGGCAGCAGTCCTTCACCTTCATCGAAGACGCTGAGGAACAGGTTAACTTCTTCTACATTTTCACTCGGCAATTCGTCAAATTCCCATTCTAAAGTAGGAGTCAAGTCATTTGAACTATCCCCTGGCCCAGTTAAATCCAACCAATCCAGCGGTGTCGCCGCCAAACCGCGAGAGTTAGTCGCAGAAACAGGAGCTCGCTTGCTACCAGGCGGCACGCCGTAAGTATACTGGTTGTTTGCATCAATCAGAATCTGGAAGTCAGCAGCAACACTAACCGCTGGGTTAATATTATCAATTGGCACTGTGGAAAGGTCAGCAACCGTAGCATTTCGTGCTGTAGTGCTGTCGAACAAAGGCAGCCCGACACCCCGACCTTTAGCATCAATTTGAAATTGAGCGGGGTTTGTCACTGTTTTGACGAATTCTTCAGTGTCAAAAACATACACCTTGCCATTCGCACCGCTCAAATTGGGATAGGAAGCATAGAGGTACTTGCTGTCACTAGAAAGCACTAAATCAGTAGTCAATCCGTCGGGAATTGGTCGAGTTGCTGCTACTAATTGCGGATTAGTCAGCGGGTCTTTGATAATGCCGATATTGCTCCCGGCCCGCGGGTCTCCATCTACGCTGGGTATTTCCTGACCGAAAAATTTCGGATCGTTATTGCGACCCACAACAAACGCATAACTAGCATCCGGTAAAACAGTTACCGAAACTCCCTCATTCAGATCAAAGTAATCAAAGTCGGAACCCAGCCCTAAATTTGCATAGCGAGTAGTCGCAGCAAAACTTACCGGGTCATTATTAGTAATATCTAGTACCCCAAATCCTTTGCTATCTTTCCCGCTGTTTGTGAACGTCATTTTCAGCGGATCGACCGTAGCAGCTAATCCTTCTAACCCTTCATCGGCTGTTATATTTCCGATTAATTGATTCCACTTTTTAGGGTTCTGACTTGGGTCGTTGGGGCGGTCTTTGGGGTCAATATTCACAACGTAAATGCGGCTGTTTACCCCATTGGGTGCGGTAACAAATAGCTTCTTTCCGTCGCTGCTAATTGCCATCTGTCGCAAACCGCTAGGTGCTGCACCAACTGTAATAGTTTGGGTAACTTGGTGATACTTGGAGGAGAAAGGGTTGATATCGAGAACGTAGATGGAATTGCCACCAGTTTTCCCGTCAGCAATGTAAGCGTATTGGTCGCGGGAATCAAGTACAATAGAACGCGGGGATGCACCGCTAGGTAGTTCGATCGGATTAATGCCCGCTATATCCGGTTTGGTGTCTATTTGCTGACGGGTAATCGGATCGACCAAAGCCACTCTAGCGGAAGCTTCTAGAGGTACGTATACGCGAGAACCGTCGCTAGTTACAGTCAAATCTCTGGCTCTATCTAGCCGATCGTCCGTACCTACAGCAATGTTACCAATTAGCAAGTCGCTGCTGCTAGTTGTCGCCACAACAGATTCTGGATTGGAAGCGTTGAGGAGGGCAATTTTATCTGCCGTCCACTGCGCTGCAAACACGTATTCTGTAGTGTTTTCCAGCCGGTAGGAATTGCTGTTGTAGAGAACTTCTGTTGCTGGTTCTGCCGGATTTGGGCTGACTTTTTCGTTCTGTTTGCGGCCCAGGACAATCCGGGAATCGCCCAAGGGTACGGTGTCGGGAACTCTGACGGCTACTTCAAATTGATTGTCTGCTAATTCGCTACTGAGGTTAGTTAATATTGTGCCTTCATAAGCTTGGCTGCCAACATAAAATTTTACCACTAAATCGCTGAATTGGCTACCTTTTGGGTCGCCAAAGTTGTCTGCTAAAACGTTGCTCCCCGTCAGAAACAAAACTGGTAGATTATTCTCAAAAGGTTGATTGTTTGCGTCTTTTAATTTGAGTTCGGCACTTTCAATCAGTGGAGGATTTTTGGGATTGGCGGCAGTTGGAGCGAGTTAAGATGCGCCTCTTTCCGCAAAAATAGGCTCTTTACCGAAGTAGTCGATTTGTCTTTCGTTTGCAGGTTCGCCAGTGAGAGTGTCGAACTCAGGCGTTTTTTTTACGGGGGTGGAAAAAACTGAAATTCTTTAATTTGGGGCTAAAATTGATGGATTTGGAGAGGATTGCGGTGTCTTCGGGGTTGTTGTTAGAAATTTCTGTAAGTTCGGGGAGTGCTGGTTCTGGGATAGGGCTGCTAAGGGCTTGAGGATTGAGTGAGTTGTCGGTGTTTATGTCAAATTCAGGTATTAAGGTCGTTTCACCGATAGGGAATGGCTCTTGACTGTTGAAGGGAGATTTATTGGAAAATTTCATAAGATGCGAACGGGAGCATCTCACTTTTGCAGCCAAGCTAGAAATTGGAGGTAGGAGGCAGGAGACAGGAGACAGGAGGAAAGAGGAAGAAAGAAGGAGTCAAAAGAAGTCTTTTTACAAATATGAGATGCTCCCGATGCGAACAAGCGATACAGTAACTTGTGATTCTTAGTATCTCACCATAATAAAATTGTTTATGTCAAGCTGTTGAGGCAGAAATGTTAATTATTGTTATACAAATTTACATAGTGTTAGAGATGCCTGGTACGATCGCCATTAATTAGGCAAATACAATCTCGATCGTCCCGTAATATCGTTTCCAATTAAATCGGAATGATTTAACCGCTCTTGGCGCAGAGGGCACAGAGAGAGAATAGAGAGATGAATACAGGACGATGCTACCGGATTCGATCTAAGTAAGCAATTGCAGCATAATTAAGAACTAGAAACTAAAGAACGAAGGTAAAAAGACACCGCTCCAATTAAATAAAAACCATTCACCAAAATCAACAATCCTTTACCAATATAAGAGTGAACAAAACCAAAAACGCGGAAAGTAGACAGCAGCACTAACAACATTTCCACCACAGAAACAATTGACCCGTAATGCTTTCTATCCCAATAGGAAATCGGACTGATAAAACGGTAATTGCTGAACGGAAAAAAGTGTCGGTGAGCGTCGTCATTGTGGACTGGCAAATCTCCCAGAGAGTGCAGTATCATGCTGAGAAACAGAATTTGCACGCTTTGCCAGCCGAAGTAATCAGCAATTACCCAACCAATAACCGCGAGGGGAATTGAATGAAACAGCGCCACAATATTCTGGACAAAAGGCTCGTAATAGGCTGTTGACCAAATTGTAGCTTCCGGCAAACGAGCAATGTATTTCGCCCAAAAGTAAAATAAAAATATCGGGATGTCGGGTAAAATTCCGCCCGTAACGATGAGTAAATTCAACTCAGAATGCTGGGCTCTACCGAGAATGGCGAGATTGATAATTGCGTGGCTGGGAGTTTTCATGAGTAAGGTGCGTCAACTAGGATTATCTTATTTATAATTAATCAGATATTAGTTGACGCACCCTAGGTGTGAGATAATTGGCTGATGTTACAAGTGAGGTTGCAGTCGATCGAGCAACTGCGCCGCTTGCATCACTCCCTCAATGCGATCGACCTCAGCACCATTTTTGAACAGTACCAAAGTCGGCAAAGCATAAATGTGATGCTGCGACGCCAACTGTTCGTACTTATCCGTATCGATTTTGACCACCATCAGCTTCTCTTTCGTCTGACCGCTGACTTGCTCCAAAATCGGTACCATCATCTGACAAGGCCCGCACCAAGTAGCGTAAAAATCTACCAACACGGGCAAATCGGAGCCCGATAGTAACTCCTCAAAACTGCTGAACTGTTTTTGAACTGCCATAGGACAAAATAATTTTTTTGGTTCTGGCTCGATTTTAGTGCAAAATTCTCTGGTAGATTGCGAGGATACAATTATGGAATTATTACCAGAGACATATCAGAGATTGCGGGGTCAAGTTGCTGTCGTCACCGGTGCATCGCGGGGAATCGGCCGCGCCGTTGCTTTAGCCCTAGCCGCAGAAGGCGCTAAAGTCGCCGTCAACTATGCCAGTTCCAGCGCTGCTGCTGATGAGGTGGTAGCAGAAATTATCGCTGCTGGCGGAGAAGCTGTCGCACTTTCAGGAGATGTCTCGAAAACTGACCGAGTGGATGCACTCATCAGTAATGTCATGGAAAAATGGGGACGGATTGACATTTTGGTGAACAATGCAGGCATCACCCGCGATACTTTGCTGTTGCGGATGAAGCTGGAAGATTGGCAAGCTGTGATTGATTTGAATTTAACCGGCGTGTTTTTGTGCGCGAAAGCTGCGAGTAAAATCATGCTGAAACAGCGCAGCGGCCGAATTATTAATATTGCTTCGGTGGCCGGACAAATGGGCAATCCCGGACAAGCTAATTACAGTGCGGCGAAGGCTGGGGTAATTGGTTTTACTAAAACTGTGGCTAAGGAGTTGGCGAGTCGCGGGATTACTGTGAATGCTGTTGCACCGGGTTTTATCACTACAGATATGACAAAAGATGTCAAGTCTGATGAGATTTTGAAGTACATTCCCCTGGGGAGATATGGGGAAGTTGAGGAAGTTGCGGGGATGGTGAAGTTTTTGGCGGCGGATGCGGCGGCGGCTTATATTACGGGGCAGGTTTTTAATGTGGATGGGGGAATGGTGATGGCTTAGATTTGGTTTTTTTTTAACCGCAGATGCACGCGGATGAAAGCGGATATCTGCGGTTAATAATTACTTTAAGGCGGCACGCAACTGACTGAGGACTTTTTTGTATTTTGCCATGCGTTGAAAATCTGCCTCTGTCGGATTGGCGATGCGACGAATATCGAGGTTATGAGTAACATCAGCGATTTTGACTCGCAGTGCGATCGGGTTGGCAATCACACGTTCTAAATAAGCTGCATAAGCTTCTCCTTCTATTTTGGTAATCGCCGCGATCGCCGAGACGATAACTTCAGGAAAATCTTCGCTTCTAAGTTGCTCAAGTGTAAGTTCAGAATCTTCGACTGCATCGTGGAGAACCGCTACGATTTTCTGCTCTAGAGAAGTTACATTTTCCATCACAAATAGCGGATGATCGAGATAGGGATTGCCTGCCTTATCAACCTGCTCCTCATGTGCTTTGGCTGCGATCGCGATCGCTCGTTGCAGTAATAATTCGTAGTCTGAATTCCTATTAGACAACATAAGCTGTTCTCCATTTTAACTGTATGTTAAAAAAAATAAAACTCTTGTGGGGAGTAGGGGTTGGGCATCCTGCCCGCCATGAATATGCAATCCAAATGCGCGACAACATAGTACAGAAATTCTCTATTAAAGTTTCATTTTCCTGGTGGCTAAAAGGTCGTGTGTGGTTTGCAATTTTAAATATTCCTGTAACAATTTCCAAGCCATTTGAGTACCCTCCCCTGCGTTGACTTTTTCAAAATCTATATCTTTTCTCAAAACTACCAAACCGACACCTTCTTTGATTTCTATTTGATCGCAATCGCTAACTCTCACCAAAAAAAGATGGTTGTTTTGTAAAATTTTTATATCGTTTTGGGACTTTTTGTGAGTAAAAGTTGCGATAAATTCCATTGTGTAATCAGGTATTGCGAGGCAAGTTTCTTCCTCCATTTCTCGCACTGCTGCCTGCTGTGGACTTTCTCCAATGTCCACGCCACCACCAAAAGTAGAAACCATTCCTTGACTGGCAATACCTGGAATATTATCTCGCAGTTGTACTCCAATCTGACCGTTCGGGAGCATTATAAAAATGCGAACTATTGACTTGGGAATATTCATATTATCGAGTTTATAAAAAAAAGAAACTTGCTTTATATAGCGGTTCTCACAAAAGTGAGGATAGCCCTAGGCCCTAGGCCCTAGGCCCTAGGCCGGATCGTACCTCATCTTTCGCTTGAAAGGCTATAGTTTTATAATTTAACTCAAAATATTTTCCTAATCCAATTGTACACCGCCGCAGACAAAGCCCGTAACTTATTTACAAAAATTTGCCAAATTGAAACTTTTCTTACCTCAAATAAATCTTCTATTTCCACGGGCAGCGGCGGCATTCCGACTACTTCATAGAGCGGATATTCGCCGCTTTTTCCCGGAATTTCAACTAATACGCATTGATTGACGATCGCCAATTCCTTGACTTCCTGATAAGTCTCCTCGGAAATCAATAAACTCGTTCCTACTTGCTTGTTAGCAGCTTCGATCCGGCTGGCCAAATTTACTGCATCTCCGATCGCCGTAACTCTCTGACTCTTCGATGCCCCCAAATTCCCCACAACCGCCAAACCGCAGTGAATCCCAATCCCAATCCGCAATCGGTGACGGTATAAAGTCTCAAAATAGGGATTGAGTTTCTCTAGTTCCTCCAGCATTTCCACTCCCGCCCTCACTGCTTGTTCCGCCGCCTTTTCGGGATTTTCTAACCCAAATAGCGCCATGAAACCATCTCCCATATAATTATTAATCATCCCGCCGTTGCGGTTAATAACATAACCCATTTTTTGGAAATAGCGATTTAAAATATAAATTACGTCGTAGGGGAGCAGCGATTCTGCAAACGCAGTAAACCCTCGAATATCAGCAAACAAAATTGCAATTTTTTTCTCGTGTCCCACAGGAGCAGAAATCAACTTTCCGACCATTTCGTCGTTAAATGCTTCCAAGTCTTCAGAATCGATCGCCAATCGGCGCAAAATCACCTTCCCGCCCGCCACCTGTGTCTGACAAGCCAGCCTAATTTCGGGCTCTAAGCGTAATTTTTTTGCAAGTTCCTCTTCCGACGAGGTGCGCGGAGAGCAAAATTCCAAACCTTCGACAATCAAGACGCGGCAAGTCGAACACCGGGCGCTACCGCCGCAGATGTGGGTGTGGGGAATGCCGGCACTGAGGGAAGCTTCGAGAATTATATCGTCGTCGTCTATCTCGATCGTGCGATCGTCCGGCAGATAGTGAATGTGCGGCATCTGTGGCATCTCCAACCTGAATAGCGCGAGAAATCTCGCTCAAATCTGCGATCGCCATCAACCGGTGCGATGCCAACCCAATTTTTAAAACTCTTTTCTATATGCCCTGATTTCTTAACTGTATCAGGATTTTCTCTTATTTTCCGAACTCAACCGCCAAGCTGAGGCCCGATACGCGACATTCAGAAAACGATCGCCTCACTCGATCGCCATTATATCCCCAACTTCTTCAAGATGTTCCAGAGTTGGGAGTTCTGTTTTCTAGCGTTACTTTTATTGACAAAATTAAATTATTCTTAATAGTTTAATACGGGCTGAAAGCCTGATAAATTCGTTGCCTAATCCGACCTTTCAGTCACATATTTTTATATTTTAGCAGGCTTTAGTTCTTAAAACCTTAATTAGTAATAGTTTCAGATTTTTGACCCTATAACGGCCAGCAAATTTTTGTGAGATAGAATAGCAGCATCTTTAAAAACAGTATAAACATGAGTTCATCAACAGTTCTACAAAGCATCGAAAAACACATCCCTATCGTGGGAGATGTACACACCAAAAGCCCGATCGCCTACGGAGCAACTCGCTTCGTAGTCAGTGCAGTTAACGCGGTGCAAATGGCAGTAGCAGAGTCTTATATCAACGGTTTAGAAGTACCGGATTCTGTATTGCGATCGCTTTTTGATACCTGTATGCCAGTCTTTTTTAAGTATTTTCCCTCCCTCCTCGCACCCTACGAATGGGTACTAACAGAAACAGACCATACCGCCGAAGGGCCGCGGGATTTAATGAAGATTCAGTACGACTTACCTCAAGCCATGCTGAATCCGATGTTAGGCGACAGCAAACTCATTTATCCTAAATACAGCATGGGATTGTGGGAAAAAGGAGCCGCCAATCTCGAACAAGCACAAATGCAGATGATTGATGATGTCATTGAAAAGCTACAGATACAAGATGGCGACAATATTTTAGACTTTGGCTGCGGTTGGGGCTGCGTTCCCAATTACATTCTTTCCAAATTCCCCAATGTCCAGTTTACCGGCATTAACTTGAGCCACCACCAATGCGAGTATATGCGGCACAAGATGCAAGACCCCGAAAGCTACCTTAGTTCCGGTCGATTTACCCTATATGAAGGCGATTTGAACGACGCCAACTTCGAGACCAAATTTGACACAATTCTCTCCATCGGAGTTTTTGAGCATATAGGCAATTTAAGGAAAGCTTTCCAAAAGCTGGAATCTTTCCTGAAGGATAACGGCAAAGTTTTCATTCACATCATCACAGTTCGCACTCCCAACAATATATCCAGCGTTTTCACCCACAAATACATTTTCCCCCACGGCCGTTACTGGAAATACGATGTTCCAGCCACAACAAAGACCTCAAAACCATTAAAAGATGGTATATCAACGGATACAATTACTCCAAAACCTTTGCTAACTGGCTGAAAAACTTTGACGATTCTCAGGCAACAGTCAAAGATTTAGACTACGGCATCGACTATGCCAAATTTCGTCGCATCTGGCGGTTTTACTTGATTTGGTTTGTGTCTAATTTCGCGAGTTGCGACGGCGAATATAACGGTAACGGTCAATATTTAATGGTTCGCGCCTAATCGCTAGCATTCCCGGACAGGCTTTGATCTCATGTCCGGCTAATTATATCAAATCCGGTAACATCGGAATTGTAGTAGGGGCGGGGCGGGTTTATATAATTTTTCGATCTTTATCAAATATTTAACCGCACCCGTACCGACAAAACTTAAAATGCTCTAATTCTGCATCAAACGGAAATGATATTGCTTGTTACCAGGATCTTCTTGATAACGTAGATAGGCGAGGAATAGCCGACTTTTATCTCGAAACTTACAGGAGAGAAAGCTGTAGGAGGTGCTTAAGTTATTAAGTTTTCGCTCTTTACTGTTGACCAGCAGTAAGGTGCGCTCGCGCACCTTACTTATTAAAATATGACTATATCAGCCTTTGTATTCTTCCAGAATACTGCAATTCACGGCCATTGTTCCAGAGGAATCGGTGAAGGTGACTTCATCTTTGTAATGTCTGGGGGTTTGCATCAACAAGCGCCAAGCTTCTCCAGCATCGATTAAATTCATGCGGCCGGGATAGTGAATTTGCAACAACTCTTGCACCATCGGGTAATAGTTTGAGTTGATGCTGGGAAAAATGTGATGTTCTGTGTGGTAAGAAAAATTTAAGTGCAGGACATCAAATATTTTAGGAACCCGCAGCGAAGCACTATTTATCAGCGGGTCGTTAATCTCGGTCATCCGACAGCCCATGTGATTGGTGAAGATGTAGAACATGGCGGCCCCATGACCGATCGCGATCGGCAAAATGTAGGCAAGAGCTACTTTAATCGGGTTAAACTCTAGATAGAACAAGATACTCAGGTGAATTCCGACAATTCCCAGACATTCAAAGGCGATCGTTCTTCTATCTTTCGGACTAACTGTAAAGGCAGCCGGTACGTAATCGACAGATTTATCGTTGAATAACAGTATCGAGGTGAGATTGCGGAAATTGTGTACAAACCAGGAACCTGCCATCCCGACAATTAACCACAGCGGATTGACTTCCACCGACGGTACAAACAGATTTTGAATCCATTTTCCCCAGGTGTCGGGCTGCTGGTACAGGTAATTGCGATCGGGATCTGCAGCAGAATTGGTGTTGTTGTGGTGTACGAGGTTGTGCAGATTTTTCCACTGAGTAGGCGGCATGAACAGCATACTTAGGCCAAAAAAGGCGATCGGATAAGTCAGGCGCGACTTTTTCTGAACGCTACCGTGCATCAAGTCGTGGGAGCTAAACAGCAAAACTGTGATACTATTGCCCATGATGACGGCTAAGGGTAAGTAAAGCCATAAAAAATAGACTGGCCAGCGATCGAGATTAGCAGCAATTCCCCATCCCAACAATAAAATCGCGATATTTATCAGCAGTATCCCTAACTTGCTTGAATTCGGTTCAAAGGCATCTGATGGCAGCAGCGGGCGCAATTTTTTAACATATACCGAGTGGTGAATTAGCGTTTCTTCGCTTAAGGTCGGTGTTTCAGTCTTGTCTAGAGTATTGAGTTTTTTTTCTGATTTCATGTTTTGGATAAGAGTATTTCGATGTCACTCAATAACTTTCTACAGTTAATTGTATCTGAGATATTGCAGGATTGTTAGCAACAGGTTTGCCTGTTCTGCAAAAATTTAATGTTCTTGTGAAATAAGCCGGAGATTCCGTTTCCAAACAGCTTATTGAAAATAAGGGTATATATAAGTTATCGGATTGTGAACCAATAACCAATAATATCGTTTCCGGTTGCATCAGAATAATAAAATCGAGTTAACTGTCAACAATCATGTTTGAGTGCAACCGAAATTGATATGATTTGTGCTCAATAAAGTGAGGTATGCCCAATCCCTCCGCTTCGCGCTCGCCCTATGCCCTATGCCCTATGCCCTATGCCCGACAGCACCTCATCTTTCTGAGAATTGATATAGCTCACAAGAAGCAACTTACCTTAAAATTGTCCGTTACCTTGAACAATTTCTTTAATTGTCGTCAGCGTATCTAGCCCGATTAATCCCCGGCGATAACCTTTTTGGTTGGACATTCCCAAAAATATCGCATCTCCCCGATTTTGATAGCGCCAAAACCGAGGGGAGGCATTAATAAAAGTTGAGGCGCTGTTGACATCTAGAGCAAATTGGCGGCTTTCTAAGTAAGATTCAGTGGCGATGGAGTCAGCGTGGCCGCTGCTGTAGCGGTTGATCCAGCCGATCGCAATTTCTAAACTATCGACAACTTTAAACGCTATGGTTTTGTTTAAGTAAGGTTGAGTCCACTCGTAGGGTTCAGCCAGCTTCAACTCTGGGAAATCTGCGACGAGATCTGCGTCTCCGCTAATTTGAAAGCCTTTTTCTTTTAAACTGTTCCACAGCCTGACTAAGGAAGAAGGCTTTTGGTTGCGATCGATCAGCACTTTCTCGATCGCATTTACCGGATCTGGCACACTTTGATGGCTGTCCAAAATCATCCACCTTGCCATTTCCAAACTACCAGTCGGCGACCAATAGAGGTAGCAATTGCCCATTGCCGATCGCAACACCGGTGCAGTGCACAGCCTTACCACCTGCTGCACCAAACTCGGTCTGCCGTAGGGAATAATTAAATTGAGATATTGGTCTTGAGTCACCAAATCGCGGATTGCAGCGCCCCGATCCGGCGGCAATACCTGCAAACATCCTGACGGCAAACCTACCTCATCGATCGCCGAGATCAAAGCTTCTCCAATTACACTATTAGTTTGCCAGCTTTCGCTACCACCTTTGAGAATCAAACTGTTAGCGGTTTTGAGACACAAACCCGCCGCGATCGCCCCCAACTCGGGAAACGCCTCGTAAATTAGGGCGATCGCCCCCAGCGGCAGCGATTGACAGTATACTTGACAGCGATCGACCTGATAGGAAGCATTGATCACTCTGCCGATTGGATCTGGCATTTCCCCCAACCGTTCCAGAATTTGGACAGTTGTCTTGATCCGTTCCGGTGTCAGCTTCAGCCACTCCACAATCAAGTCGGGAATCGCCATATCGCGACTCGCTTCTAGATCCAGAGTATTTGCTTCTAAAATGTCATTTTGTCTGTCTTTTAGCGATCTCGCCATCGCCTGCAAACCAGCAGCGCGATCGGTGCTTTTTGTCGCCGCCAAGTCCAAAGAAGCTTGATAAGCGCGACGGGCAACATTTGCCCCATCTGATGAATGACTAAATTCTTCTATTATCATTTAACTAACGCCTGTAAGCCAGCCATACCATCAGTGCCGGCAGCATTGCTAGCAGCACGGCGACCATTGCCCACAGAATCACATTCGGCCCGGGCGAGTTCAGCGCCAGGGGCAACCAAATCACTAGCGGGACCAAAATCATCCCTAGCGCCAGTGGCAAGTAGTGGGTTTTCAAACCCGGATTCGCTCTGTTCCATTGCTTCCCCGTCCAGCGCCAAGCCTGCTTGTAAGGATAGTTTGTTGATAGTTGTTCGATCACCTGTCCGCTTTCGTCCAATACAAATATTTGCTGACAGCGGTTGCAGCCAAAGGCTTCTGTCAGCGTTATGGGTACGAGACGACCCTTGCGCCGGCAAGGGCACGGGTACTCATCGTTTAAGTCAATTTTTTGAGCTTTTTGGGATGGCACGAGCGATCGGATAAAAAAAGCGTTTTTGCAAAAATAATCGTTAACATATCCACTTTATCAAGCTTGTCAATTCTGCCAGAGGCTTTCAACTGCTTGTTTCTAGCCGAAGCTAGACCAGCAATTTTGACTTGCAAGTTCTGGACTCAATTGTACCACTAACTTAGGTATTTTCAACCATTTCTGGGAGTATACCAAATAGTTTCTTTTGATACTTTTGCATTTTGTTGATTTTTTCCATCTTCTAAAGCGGGTGACGCGATTCGAACGCGCGACATTCACCTTGGCAAGGTGACGCTCTACCACTGAGCCACACCCGCATTTCCTGCGGTCTTAACTATAATGTCTCAATTCTCCGAATTTGTCAAGTCTTTTTTGTAAGTTTTTTTTTCAGACACTTCAGACAGCGCGCCGGGCCGCGCCCCGCCTGAATTTGCAGCAGCTTGATTGTTAAAAAAATCAGTAATTGCAGTGCTTTTAACCGTCATCCGCCCAAGGCAAGGCTACAATCAAGCTGCAATCGTGGGAGAACACTGCTCATGTCAGACTTAAATCGCGGAATCATGAAGTTCAAAGGAGCTGACAGCCCGATCGCGATCGGGCTTTCGGCGATCGTCATTGGCAGCGGCATCGGCTTCCTGATCTGGTGGGCGATGCAATCAGCCTACGCCTTCAGCTAACAGGCGCATAGAACTAGGACTTATGCAAAAACCCGGTTTCTCAGAAAAATCGTCGATAGATTCGGGAGATACTTGAGGCAGGAACCGGGTTTTTGAGTTCGCGCGCCTCCAGCACTGAGAACCTAAGAATTAGAAAGCATTGCTCAGAAGGCAGAATTTTCAGCAAATTCTGTCTTCTATATTTTTTTGCCCTCAGACAGCACTTGCCAAACTCTTATGTGGTGCTTATCCTGAGCTTGATGAGGCTTTTATACTTGTAACTTAATATTATGCGATCGATTTTCTTGACGTTTGCTCTCATGTGTTTAGCTAGCCCCGCTGTGGCCGCAACCTGCGAGGAAAGCTTTCAAAAAAAAGGCGACTTTCTCAGTGGTGCTGCCTTTTCGGCGCGGGTTCAGGTTGAGGGATTATCAGTAGAAAAAGCATTTTCGCAATTGCGACCCATTTTAGCCCGCGAGGGGATCAAGACTGTCAGCACTGATGTCAGCATGGGTGTGATGAAAGCAGAAAATCCCGCAACAGCTTTTCAGCGCGCTTTGCCGATCGATGTATTTGCCTCAGAGGATGGCAATCTGTTAACTGTCGAGATGATTTTTACCATTCCCAGTGGCGTGGGTGCAAGCAGGGACACCGTGAAAAAATACTTGTGCGATGCGCTAAATCAATTGTTGCCCAAAACTACAAGTACAAGGACTTCTGCGACACCACAACTGAGTTCGGCATTGCATTAATTCGATCGCTCTTGGGGAAACTATCTGCGTCAAGGAACGTTAATCTGTGGTTTCCTGTTGCTGCATCAACGCTTGAAATATCATCGCGGGCGATCTATCGAGTGCAGCAGATCGATCGCCCTTCCCCATCATATTTATGCCAAATCAGCGATCGCACTCCTGAGTTAGCTGAGCCTATCTGCTGTTATCCCATAGATTTCCCCCGCCGACTACTTTTGTAGTATAATTGTAGTTCTGTCGCCATCGCGCGCAATTATCAAACTCAAGTGTTTGGAAGGGGTTGTATCTCACAAGAAATTTATGGCAAGCTTTCAGGACATCATCAAATACTACAACAATTACTGGAAAACCTCGGTTCTGAGCATCGGTGCATCCAGCCTGTTTGCGATCGCAGATTTAGCCGTACCCTACGCGATCGGGCAAATCTTAAACGTATTGTCCGATCGACCTACAGATACAATAACGCAAAAATCGATCGCAGCGATCGCCTCACTTACCCAGCAGTCACCAAGCAAAATATTATCCTTATCCGTCTTGCTGGGCTTGATTTTTATCGTAACAGTCGCCAAAGCACCCATACAGCCTTGGGTGGGAAATTGGTTCCACTGGGCGCTACCATTAACAGCGCGGCGCGATCGAATGAAAGGAGCGATCGGCAAAATCCTCACCTTACCCCTAGAATTCTACGACGAAAACAACGCCGGACGGATTGCCAGCCGCATCGCCAAAGGCATCGCCAACCACACTTGGACTTACCCAGAAATTGCCGGTGAATTCATCCCCGAAGTCGTGCGCTTAATCGGCATCTTTGCAGTTATCTGGTTAATTGAATGGCGCATCGGCTTATTAATTTTGGTTTCCTTCCTCTTTATCCTCAGTTTCACCCTCCAAAGCCTCCGACAAGTCACTCAGCGCGAAGCAATTTTGGATGAATACATCGAAAATACCGAAAGCCGCAACTCAGAAATTATTACCAACATCAAAACAGTCAAAGCATTTGCGACGGAAACAGACGAACTAAAAAGACAAACAACCAGACTCGATCGCGAATTGAAAGTAGTAGTTAACCGCATTCACAAAGGATACGTCATCCTGGGGACATACCAGCAGACCATCGTCCAGTTTTGCCTGTTTTCAGTTCTCGGTTTTAGTTTGGCAGCAACAGTCGCCGGCCAGATATCTCTGGGATATTTTGTTACGGTTTACACCTTAGCAAGCATGGCCTATTCCCAACTGCGTCCGATTAGCATTATCGCCGAATTATTGGCCCGCCGCTATTCTTCAATGATCCGGTTTCACGAGTTTATGCAATTGCCAGACGGTGTAGATGCAGGCAATTTAGCAACGGAAAATGCTGTATCGGCATCGCCCTATAAATTTACTGGCAAAATCGAATTTTGCGGGCTGACATTCGGGTACGATCGCCAAAAGCCGGTTTTGCAGGATGTAAATTTATTAATTCATCCCCGCCAGACTGTAGCATTAGTCGGGCGATCGGGTTCGGGGAAATCAACATTAGTTAAACTGCTGTTTCGGTATTTCGAGCTTAATTCCGGGCGCATTCTGATCGACGGCGAGGACATTTGTAGCTTAGACGTGACTCGCTACCGCAAGCGTTTAGCCATCGTGCATCAAGAAGTAGACGTATTTAACGGTACTCTCTTGGAAAATTTGATTTACGGCAACCGGAAAGCAACTTTTGAGCAAGTTAAGGAAGCTTGTCGCATCGCCAGAGTAGACGAGTTTGTCGGCTTGTTGCCCCAAGGTTACTATACCGTTGTCGGGGAGCGGGGAATGCGTTTGTCCGGCGGTCAGCGGCAGCGGTTGGGAATTGCTAGGGCTTTGTTGGTGGAGCCGGACGTGTTAATCTTTGACGAAGCTACTTCTAGTTTGGATTATGAATCGGAGCGATCGATCCAACTAGCCATGCAAAATATTTTGGGTACGCGCACCACCATAATTATCGCCCACCGACTGAGTACAATTCGCGAAGCCGATGCGATCGTTGTATTAGACGGCGGTAAAATCGTTGAAATTGGTAGCCACGACGAACTCTTGAAGCAACAAGGCATTTACCGCCGCCTGCACTCCCTGCAAGAAACCGGCGAATTATTGAATTAGGGATTTGGGCTTAGCCTGCTTACTTGGTGCACTTCGGTGTACCAAGTAAGCAGGCGTTTCATCTACCAAGTGCATTTATAGCGGTTCTCAAGCGTGGTGAGGTATGCCCATAGCCCAGCCTTCGACTTCGCTCTTCGGGCAAGATGCCCTGTTTGCCCAATCCCTCCGCTTCGCGCTCGCCCAATCCCTCCGCTTCGCGCTCGCCCAATTCCCAATTCCCAATCCCTCCGCTTCGCGCTCGCCCAATCCCTCCGCTTCGCTCCGCCCAATGCCCTGTTTGCCTTTTATTCGACCTATTAGTATCCGAAGTATGTCCACATTTAGGACAACTTTTCGATGTGTAATGAGCCGGAACTTTCGTTACTAACGAACCATTTAGATGGGTTTTGTAGTCAATATACCCATGCAATTCGGCCTAAGACTATTTAGGTTTATTTCGATTGACTCTAAGCCTCTTCTTGCTTGCCTTCTTACCCGATTTAGTCCTAGTCCTGTCCCGTATTTCGGTTAGGTTTTATCGTCCAATCAGGGTGTTAGGTTTTGCAATCTCCTTACTGACTTGGTGGTTTACATCCGCGATATAGCCTTTCTCAAAAAAGTGAGGTATGCCCGGTTTGGCCGGTTTGGCCGGTTTGGCCGGTTTGGCCGGTTTGGCCGGTTTGGCCGACAGTACCTCATCTTTCGCTTGAAAGGGTATAAACCGTTTAATTCAGCAGATCGTAGGCCCCGCCACGTTCTAATGCACGGCGGTATGCGGGACGCGCGTGAATGCGATCGAGAAAGCCCATCAGTTTCGGTCGGCTGCTGTCCAACCCTGCCCGTACAGTGGCCGCCTCCAATGGAAAGCTCATCTGAATATCGGCTGCGGTGAACTCACTACCAACAAACCATAAGCTTTTCTCAAGTTCTGCTTCTAGATAACCCAGATGCAGTGCGATTTGAGGCTCAATGAACGATTTATTGACGCGAGCCACAATTGCCCGCGCGATGGGTCGAGCGAAAAACGGCATCGGACTTGTTTCGATTTGGTCAAAGACTAGCTTCAACAGTAGCGGGGGCATCGCAGAGCCTTCAGCATAATGCAGCCAGTAGATGTATCGCAACCGTTCCGGCGTGCCAAGCTCTGGAGCGAGTCGTCCGCCACCGTAACGGTCAACTAAGTATTCGACGATCGCACCGGATTCAGCCAGAGTCAGCGCACCATCGGTAATCACGGGAGACTTGCCGAGTGGATGCACTGCACGCAGCGACGCGGGAGCGAGCATTGTTTTCGGATCGCGCTCGTAGCGCTTGACTTGATACTCTAGGTCGAGTTCCTCTAGCAGCCAGAGCACTCGCTGGGAGCGAGAGTTGTTCAAATGGTGGACAGTAATCATGTTTTTATTCTTAGCTTACAAGGGATTGATGCGGTGAATTGTGAATTGTCAAGAGTGGATGTGTTGATAGAAAACTCGTTTAACAGTTTCTGCACAGAGGATGTAAAGTCCGACAATTGCTGCCAGTACCAACAGGAATTCGAGCGGCAAAGATTGAAATCCCAGTAAACTTGCAAGCGGAGTATAGGGAAGGAAGAGTGTAATCATGACGATCGCGATCGTGGCCATCAACAAATACTTTCCCGGCTTGCTCGCGAGAATCGACTGCCGCGTCCGAATCACCAGCACAATCATGGATGCAGAAATCACCGATTCCATAAACCAACCAGTTCGGAATTGCGCCTCGTTGGCGTGCAGCAGAAATATTAATGCTCCAAACGTCAGATAATCAAAGACTGAACTGAGTAAACCAAACACCAACATAAATTTGCGGATGAACTTGATATCCATGCGGCGGGGTTTGTTTACCAATTCCTTGTCTACGCGATCCGTGGCGATCGTCATTTCAGGAAAATCAGTCAACAGGTTTGTGAGCAAAATCTGACTGGGCAGTAGCGGCAAAAAGGGTAAAAACAGAGAAATGCCTGCCATGCTGAACATATTGCCGAAATTAGCGCTCGTTGCCATAAACACGTATTTAAGCGTATTAGCAAACGTCACCCGTCCTTCCTTCACACCCTCAACCAAAACATTTAGGTCTTTTTCCATCAGCACAATGTCGGCTGCTTCCTTCGCCACATCAACCGCACTCTCAACGGAAATGCCCACATCCGCAGCATGAAGCGCCGAGGCATCGTTAATACCGTCTCCGAGATAGCCAACCACATTCCCCGCTTTTTTGAGCGCGATGATGATCCGCTCTTTTTGATTCGGCTCAACTTCAGCAAAGACATTGGTTTCTCCAACACGATGAAGTAGCGCTTCATCACTGAGTTTTTGGAGCTCGGCACCAGTCAAAACCTTTGGTTTGGGTAGTCCTATCTGTTGAATGATACTGATCGCCACAGCCCGACTATCCCCCGTAATCATCTTCGGGGTGATTCCCAGGGCTATCAATTCTTGGAGGGTGTCAGCAATACCTGCTTTTGGTGGATCGAACAGGGCAAGATAGCCCATAAATGTCATGTTCGTTTCATCGTCTTTGCTGAAGGAATCGCGATCGCAATTGCGGTAAGCAACTCCCAATACTCGAAATCCTTTGCTGCCCAATTCTTCAGCGCGTTGTTGAATCTTGTCCTGCTGCGGCGCAATGTCGATCGTTTTCCCCTCAACCGTCTCTACCGTTGAGCAGACATCCAGAATATTTTTGAGTGCTCCTTTGGTGACAATTAGATGCGTATTCTCTTGTTTAAACAGGATGCTTAAGCGTTTGCGGTTGAAATCGTAGGGCACTTCATCGAGCTTTTGATAGGCAGAGATGTCAAATGTCTTGTGTTGACGAATCGCTTGGTCGATCGGATTTACATAGCCAGATTCAGATGCAGCATTCAAATAAGCGTAGAGCAAAACCCGATCGCTCTCCTTGCCATCCACATCAACCGCCGAGTGAATTTTCACCTCCCCTTCCGTCAGCGTACCCGTCTTATCCGTACAAAACACGTTCATACTGCCAAAATTCTCGATCGCAGCCAACCGCTTCACAATCACCTGCTTTTTCGCCATTTGCTTAGCGCCGCGAGACAAATTGAGGCTGACAATGGCAGGTAGAAGTTGAGGAGTCAGGCCAACCGCCAGCGCTAGGGAAAATAGAAATGATTCCAAAACCGGGCGTTTCAGGTAAACATTTGCCGCAAAAATCAGGACAACCAGAATCAGCGTCACCTCCATCAGAAAGTAGCCAAATTTGGTGAGTCCCGCTTCAAATTCGGTTTCCGGCGGCCTAAGTTTCAATCGTTCCGATACCTTACCAAACTCAGTTTCCTTTCCGGTATGCACCACCACTGCTTTGCCAGTACCGCTGATGACATTGGTACCCATATAAAGGATGTTAGTGCGCTTACCCAGATCGGTTTCTGCGGGCAGAACACCGCTGAGTTTGTCAGCCGGATAGGTTTCCCCAGTCAGCGCCGCTTCATTCACCGACAAATCTTTCGACTCCAGAATCAGACAGTCACCGGGAATGCTATCGCCAGCATTAAGCAACACAATGTCACCCGGAACCACCTGTTCATTGGGAATTTCTTGAGATTTACCATCCCGCAACACCGTGGCTTTTACTTGCACCAAAGCCAGGAGCTTCTCAACAGCATTTCTCGCTCCCCGTTCTTGCCAAAATCCTAAGAATCCGCTAATTAGGACGATCGCCAAAATGATGATCGCATCTGCCGCATCTTTCAGAAAGATCGACAGCACAGCAGCAAAAATCAGAATCAAGATAATCGGACTCTTAAACTGGTTGAGCAACAGCGTCAGTGAGTTCGATTGCTGTTTTTGTTTCAGACTGTTCGCGCCGTATTCGCTCAGGTGTTGTTGAGCATCCTGACTGCTTAAACCTGCGGGCGTAGACTTCACCTGAGTCAGCACCCGATCGGCAGGCAAGTTCCAAAACGTCGAAAGTTGTGAATTCATTGTTTTATAGCTCAATACGGTTCACTTAAGACTGTTCAGTCTGTAAAACCAGGTGCAAAATATATACTGCGATCGCTTTCCTACCCTTCGCGAACGCCTTCGGCGAACGGATCGCTTCGCTAACACGCGGACGTTCGCAATCACAAAAAAGCGTTAAGTCTTGTTTTATGCCTAACTTTTAATATCCTGTTCGATTTTCCAGTTTACCGCTAACTGACTTATCGGTTCCGAGCCGAATGATTAGAATTGTAAATGTAATGTTGCAAAATCAAGATGAAGCTGCTAAGGTGTATAGCTGTGGGTACAAATGGGTCGGTGCCCGAGCGGTTAATGGGGGCGGACTGTAAATCCGCTGGCTACGCCTACGCTGGTTCAAATCCAGCCCGGCCCACCACAATTTACATAAAAGTTAAAAATTAAAAATGTTAAATTAAAATTTTTAATCTTTTATGCCCGTGTAACTCAGGGGTAGAGTACCTCCTTGGTAAGGAGGAAGTCGCGAGTTCAAATCTCGCCACGGGCTTATCTTTCCAATCATTATGGCTGCGTCCTTTAGCAGTCTCACTCAATCTTTGATTGACGGCGGGCGCTGATTTTCCACTGATCTCGTCTTTCAATAATATCAACAATATCGGGCATTTTATTTTACCTCATCGGGGACAAAAAGTTCTATGGAGTACCGTGAACTTATGCCGCCCACAATACTTGTCGCGCTTCGACTCAGTTCATGCTGAGTCAATTTGTGCTTAGTCTAAACTCCAAGAGGGATAGTGCGAGGGAATCCCCACAGCCGATCGCGCACAAATCGGAAGTAGAAACTTCTGACTTATCTGTAGCGCGATCTGTGGAGTACGAACAATTTAATTTTCCGGTGAATTCTGAGGTTAATTTTCATCTTAATTCTGACGGCACCCTCGATAAATTGCCGTCTGGCGATCGGGCGATGCAACCAGCCGCCGAAACCAAAGCAACATCTATTGCAACAGCAGATATTCCCAAACTGAACGAAATAGAACTGCCAATTATCAGCGCTGAGGCACTGTATGCCAGGGAAAACGTCAGAATCAATTCAAGTTCCAGGGCCCCTGTTGTCCAAATATCTCAGTCAATTGTAGAAGTAACAGGTTTGCGAATCAATCAAACACCAAACGGTTTGGAAATCATTTTAGAAACCGGAGGGCAACAATTACAAACTACTAGAGTACAAGGCAATACGGCGATCTTTAACATTCCCAACAGCTTTTATGTGCTAGATGGATGGAAAATTTACCCGCATTTTATGAGTCAAATAAACTAGATTATTAGTAAAATTTATAGGACAATAGTTGAGGGTTAAAATACAATTCTGAGGAACGAAAATTTAAGAATTTAAACATCGGTCACGTTTTTCTCTATCCAGAAGCCGCGAGGTAAACAGAGGCAGAGCCTCCGCACCTGCATTACCAGGCTCTTCGTGGTAACGAGCGATTCCTGACCCGGCGCGATCGTCCGGGACTGTGATTTTTGACTCGGTGGGGGTAAAAAATCACGAGATTTTCAGGGGCGGGCCCGGGATTGGCGGCAAGATCGCCTAACAGGGGCGATCGACCTTTAGGATCGCACAAATGACCAAAAATCAGCGTTTAAAAGTCAATATGCACGGAAAAAAATATTCATTTGGGAGAATTGACAATTTTTTCGCCTAGTGAAAGTGCCTATTTGAAAGCTCTAGTCGCACCCGATACCGCAAATCCCAGGCCGAGCCAAGTTACGATAAGAATTATTGGTTTTCTTGGCTGTTTGAAAATCAAGCAATTTTTGCTTGTTGGGCACATCAGCACTTGTCTGTTAACAGCTATGTTCTTGAGGAAGCGGTAAGCCTCGCCCCGCTTCCTTAACCTGCGGCCAAGACAAAAATGCTCGATGCCAAAGGTTTCTGCGGGGATGAGGTATTCAGCGGGAGTTGTTAAATATGAGTTTATCTTTTAAGCAAATGACCCTTTATGTGACTTTGCTGTCGATCGGCGGAGGCGTCGGATGGTTGGGGAATCGCTACCTGCAAGCCCCAAATTATCTGGAAACTGGATCGGTTTTGCCCGTGGTGCGGCAGCAAATCCCGCCCTATGCTTCTCCTCCGGTTCTAGAAAATCGCGCAGTCGATCGCACCAATCCTAATTTTATTGCTGAAGCAGCCGAAAAAGTCGGCCCGGCAGTCGTGCGGATTGACGCATCGAGCAAGGTGACGAATCAAGTACCGGAAGCTTTCAAAAATCCTTTGTTTCGCCGGTTTTTTGGGGACAATTTGCCGCAGCCGGAAGAACGAATCAAACGCGGCACCGGTTCGGGGTTTATTCTGACTGCTGACGGCCGCATCGTGACGAATGCTCACGTTGTCTCCGGTACGGATACTGTGAAGGTGACGCTCAAAGACGGCCGCGAGTTTGAGGGTAAGGTGCAGGGTGTCGATCCGCTGACGGATGTGGCTGTGGTTAAGATTAATGCTAAGGAACTGCCGCAGGTTGTTTTGGGTCGATCGGACAATATTGTACCCGGACAGTGGGCGATCGCGATCGGCAATCCTTTAGGTCTCGACAATACCGTGACTGTCGGCATTATTAGCGCCACGGGTAGAACCAGTTCCCAAGTCGGCATCCCCGACAAACGAGTCCGATTCATCCAAACCGACGCAGCCATCAACCCCGGTAATTCAGGCGGCCCCCTGCTCAACGACCAAGGCGAAGTAATTGGCATCAATACCGCCATTCGCGCCGACGCTCAGGGCTTGGGATTTGCAATTCCGATCGAAACGGCCAAACGAGTTTCCGATCAGTTATTCGCCAAAGGAAAAGCCGAACATCCCTATCTCGGCATTCAAATGATCGGCTTGACTCCCGCCACCAAAGCAGAAGTCAACAAACAACTAGATAATAAAATCACCCTCGATCGAGGTGTAGCCGTAATGCGAGTGGTGGAAAATTCCCCCGCTCAAAAAGCCAACCTGCGCGCCGGAGATGTGATTCAAAAAATTGACGGAATTGCGGTCAACACTCCCGGAGACGTGCAAGAACGGGTGGAAAACGCTGCTGTCGGCAAAGAACTAGAAGTGGAAATTAACCGTTTGGGTCAAGTTCAGAAAATTAAAGTACGTCCGGGTGCTTTTCCCGTATCCGCTAGCCCCGCCGGTGGATAATTTCAACAGTTGACAGGATGCAGCATACAGGTTGAGAGTTTACAGAAGGACGATCGATCGCGCGAGGAGATGGCGAGGGAGAATGAATCTGATGCTCGATCGTTCCCGACACAAAAACCGGGTTTTTTACTAAAATCCTCCGTCTGTCGCGAGGTACATAGGATTAAAAACCCGGTTTCTTAATTCCCTGTCCGTCCAGGATTGTTTATTTTTGGAACAACATTCATCTTTATGGCTTCGGCAAACCGTTGATCTGTTTACTTTTCTTTAGGAGAGTTTGGTTTAATCGAACTCGTGCTGGCTAAATTTTCTTCTAGGTGCATCCTCTGCTCCATTTGCCTGAGAAAATAGCCTGTCATCATCGCGGAAGCTAGCAAACCTGCTAAATTTTCGCGGTCGGTGGTGATTTGGACATTAAAATTGTCTGAAGGCAATACCCCGACAAGTCCTTGGACGTTATGAGAGATAATTTCTTTGATTTCAGGGCTGGCGGACTTGGCGATGCGGGCTAGAACCTCGGGAGATTGGTGTTGGAGGTACTTCAGAAGTGGGTTGACTGCGGTTTGTTGGGCATTGTCTGGGTCAAAGTCAGGGTGAAAAACCATTTGGCGATTCTTAATTTCTGGCTGGCTACATTCTACTTCAAACTACTCGTCATTGCTTCGGTGCAAATTTGCCTGAAAGTCAATTTGCAGTTGTTTGGGGAGTTGGTCTACTTGAAAGTACCTATGAAATTTCTCGGTAACTTGTAACCAATACGATCGCCCGTCGGTAGGCTTCCGCTTGCGAACAAAGCCCATTTCTACCAGTTCCTGCACTTGTTGGTAAGCTCCAGAACCCCGCAAATTCACTAAATCCGGCTGCGCGATGCCGCCTTTGAGGGCGATCGCCGCCAGCGTCCGCAAAGCTCCCACACCTAATTCTGGAGGTATCAAAGTTTGCATCAAATTGGCAAACTCGTCTCTCAGTTGTAGGCTGTATCCCGTGGGAGTTTCGACGACTTCTAGGGCGCTGTCGCGGCGGGAAGAGTCAGACATGAGTTCAATAATGGCATCTTCGGCGGCAGGTCGATCGCACTTAGCAATCTCGGCAATTTCTGCTATTGAGACCGGCTGACCTTTAAGGTAAAGTATGGCTTCTATTGTTGTGGCTAAGCGAGTCATTGGGAAATTGGTAATCGAAAATTGGGATGTTGAAGTTCAACTAGACAGGAGGAGTCCCGCACTCTAACTGTACTCCGTTGAGTGACGGGAGGAATGCGCGCCAGGCCTGACTGCCGAGCAAATCTTTGATTTCCGCTATTGCAATATTAGTTTTCACCAAATACGATAACACCAGAGTTTGTGAATGTAATGTCCCAAGCGATCGCAGCCAAGCTAAAACTAAACCTGACAGCCGAGCAAAAAGCTTTGGTGTCTCAGACTACTTTAGCCTACCGAGATGCCTTGAATTACACTTCACAAGTCGCTTTTGACGCAGGTAAAACCAGCAATGGTGCTAAGCTACAAAAAGCGGTCTACAACGAACTGCGGGTGAACTTTGGACTGGGAGCCCAAATGGCTTGCAACGTACCCAGACAAGTTTCTGGAACTTACAAAACTTTGTGGACTAAGGTAAAACAATCTAACGATGCTATTGCTTCATGCTACACTAAGAGACGGTATAAAGGGTTAGACAAAGCCCCCAAATATATATCTCGAACTTGTACCCTAAACTATCAACAGGACTACTCTTTTAAGACCGAGCAGCAAGTGAGTATTATCACGCTGCAAGGTCGAATAGTTGTCTCCTATGATGGCTACAACAAGCATTTAGACTTAATTGCCAATGATGCTCATATTGGAGCGGCTAAAATTGTCTATCAGCGTTCTTCTAAGGTCTACTACTTAATGGTCAGCATCGAAGTAGAAACGCCTAAAATTGACCCACTGAAAATAACTAGAGTCTCTGGTGTTGACGTGGGTATGCGCTACTTAGCGGTGGAAACAGACTTGCAAAATAAGTCTAAATTCTACTCAGGTTCAGATGTTAGACACAAAGCTAACCGCTACCATAAAGCACGGATGACTCTTCAGCGTAAAGACACTCGTTCAGCGAAGCGAAGATTAATCGCTTTATCTGGGAGAGAGAGACGGTTTATCGCTGATGTGAACCACCAAATCAGTAAGGATATTGCAAAGCCTAACACCCTGATTGGACTAGAAAACCTCACCGGAATCCGGGACAGAACTAGAACTAAATCGGGCAACAAGGCAAGCAAGAAGAGACGTGGGGCTAATCGAAACAAAGCTAAATGGTCATACTCCGAATTGCACGGGTATATTGACTACAAAGCTAACCTAAATGGTTCGTTAGCAACGAAAGTTCCGGCTCATTACACGTCGAAAAGTTGTCCTAAATGTGGGCATACTTCGGATGGCAATAGACCAAACAAAGGACTATTGTTTCGATGCGAATGTTGTAGTCATGAATTACACGCTGATTTGATTGGTGCGCGAAATATTGCCATGAGAGCGTTGCTTGTCCGGCAAGACTGGATGAGTACGGGGAGCTTGTCAGCATCCTTGCGATGTGTCGGGCCGTGAAACTAAAGCTGAGATTCTCTCTAGATTCTCGGAATTGCGGTGGAGCTCAGATACAAG
This sequence comes from Tychonema sp. LEGE 06208, assembly GCF_015207505.1. Taxonomy (GTDB): domain Bacteria; phylum Cyanobacteriota; class Cyanobacteriia; order Cyanobacteriales; family Microcoleaceae; genus Microcoleus. The sequence continues at coordinate 652 of NZ_JADEWT010000055.1, read as the reverse complement.
CCCACACCATAGAGGTACTCCGCTTGGTGATGGGTAGTTGACCAATCATTAGTGTAATTGATTTAACGAAATTAACCGATATTTGTGACTTCTGTATCGTGCATCAAGGGAATTAGCAATCAACATTCTCCTGAGACTTCTCCAATACTTCTTGTTGTTCTGGCATTTTCTCTGCTGTTTACAGGCTTTTTAAGAAAAGTATTTTACAATAAGTCGGGACTGTTTTTAATCACCAACTGTATAATCATAGTTAGTTTATTTAAGATTTTGTATTTCAATACGGTTCACTTAAGATTGTCCGAAAATAGGAACGAAGCAAACAAGAATATTTATTGTTCATAATCTTTTACCGCCTGCATCGTCCTAAATAAACCGTATTGCTCTATAATCAACACTACTGCTGCGATCGTGATATCTACTAACTGTAGCACTCTTTTATGAAAGTGGTATAATAGTTTTGCGATCGCTAGCGCGTGCAGTATCAAATACCAAGTCCGATTTTTTTTTGAGGGCGTTGCTAAACTTGAATATGAATTCAGATTGTTCGCTAAGCTGTTGCTCATATAGATTGTGTATGGCGATTGAGGGTCCGATGGGGATCAGGGGAGAGGGGGAGAGAATTTGACGTTTTTTGATTGTCATCAAAATATAC
>NZ_JADEWT010000054.1 GCF_015207505.1 Tychonema sp. LEGE 06208 | reverse complement strand
CCCATGCCCTATGCCCCATGCCCCATGCCCCATGCCGCATAGTACCTCATCTTTCTGAAAAAGGCTATATCTGAGTGCTAGTTTTGCATTGTCAAGCTTTTTTGCCGTGTACTTGAATGCGTTTGTCGGTTTTTTGTTTCTTCACCCAAGAGAGAAATTTCTGGAATTGGGGGTCATTTTTGAGCTTTTCTGGGGTGTTGAGCTCTTGGGCGAGGTGTTTGTTCTCAAATAGAGAGTGAATCTGGCGGTGACAAGCTGAGCAAATGTCGATCGTCGGGCTGGGATCTTCGTTTTTCCGCTTGGTGTTTTGTTTGGGGATGAGGTGATGGGCGGTTAATGCTGCCATTTGTCGATCGCACAATTCGCACTGCATAATTTTTTCAATGCTGTTTGATAGGCAATTGCTTCTTTTAATTTAGCGTAGTTTAGGGCGATCGGCTTTCAGAAAGTGAGTAATATCAATTCCTCTCTTCATCGTCCTGTATTCATTTCTCTCTAATCTCTCTGTGTTCTCTGTGTTCTAGTAAGGTTAAATCATTCCGATGCAACCGGAAACGATATAAAGGTCGATCGCACTTTGCAAACAATAAAAAACCCCCAACGGGGGGTCATATTAATTTCTGGTGGGGCAGCCTTCTTGCCTGCTCCCTAAGTAGAAAAACCTACAGGTTCAAATCACGTACAGCAGTACAAACAAAACAATCCAAATCACATCGACAAAGTGCCAGTAAATCTCGGTCGCTTCGATGCCAAAGTGGTGTTCGCTAGAATAATGACCTTCCACGCGCGATCGCCAAACTACCCCGGCCATCAGCAGCACTCCAAACGTAACGTGCAAGCCGTGAAAAGCAGTCAAAACGTAAAAGCAACTAGCGTACAAATTAGTTGTCAGGCCAAACTCTAAATGAGTATATTCGTAAACCTGACCGCACAAAAACACTACGCCCATGAGGATAGTTGCAAGCAACCAATTCCTCATACCCGCCACATCATTCTTTTTGATTGCAGTATCCGCATTATGAATCACAAAACTGCTAGCAATCAAAATTATGGTATTAATTCCCGGCAGCAATAACTCGCGATCGGGCGTACCTTCAGGCGGCCACGCCGGGGCCATCGCTCGATAAATCAAATAGGCCGCAAACATACCGAAAAATATCATGCCTTCAGCGCCCAAGAACACAATCACCCCTAAAATTCGGTGGTCGGGATGCTCTTCGTGCCCTTCTATTTCGGCGCTGTGGTGGTAATTGAGAGCTGTTTTTTCTGGATCTATCGTTGGAATTTGTTGCATGATAAATTGCTAGTTGGTAATGGGATTTTGAAGGAAGAAGTCATTAGTCATTAGTCATTAGTCATTAGTCATCAGTCATCAGTCATTAGTCATCAGTCATCAGTGCTGTTGCTTCCGAGCTTTCCGTACAACGTCATCAGGAAGAAGGAAGAAGTCATTAGTCATTAGTCATTAGTCATGTTTTGCTGTTGCTTCCGAGCTTTCCGTACAACGTCATCAGCAAGAAGAAAGAAGGAAGAGGGAAGAGACAGAAAAAAATTATCTGTACATCGCTGCTGTGCGGTCAAAAGTCATTAGTTCAAAGTTCTACTATTGCAACGAGCAATAACTAATGACTAATGACTAATGACTGATGACTCATAAGTGATGACTAATTGTCATCTTGACTTTCATCTGCAGGAGAATCAGCTTTTATTTCCGATTCAGGAGCGACTAAAGTTGCAGTACCGCCAAAGAAAGTTGAAGCTTGAGCCTCTGCAATCGGAATACCTTCTTTCTTGGCGTTGCGGGTGGCATTTTCCCTCAACTTCAGCCTGAGACGTTCCCCAGTATGCTGAATTTTTTCCATGCCGTAATCGTAAGGCCCGGTTGCTAATACCGGCACTCCTTCAAAATTTTCGATCGGCGGTGGCGAAGTCGTCATCCATTCCAAACTCAAAGCTTCCCAAGGATTATCGCCTGCTTTCGGGCCGTATCTCCAGCTCCAAATCACGTTAACAATAAACGGGATTGTCGAGACTGCCAGCATATAAGCGCCGATCGTACAAATGACATTAATCGTGGTAAATTTCGGGTCGTACATTGCCACCCGCCGGGGCATTCCTTGCATCCCCAAAGCGTGCATTGGCAAGAAAGTTACAGTAAAGCCCACATAGGTTAAAACAAAGTGAACTCTACCCCAAAATTCGTTAAGCATCCGCCCAGTCATTTTGGGGAACCAGTGGTAAAAAGCAGCGTAAATTCCAAACACTGAGCCGCCAAACAGCACGTAGTGTAAGTGAGCGACGATAAAATAAGTATCGTGAACGTGAATGTCAAAAGGTACGGAAGCTACCATGATCCCGGTGATGCCGCCGAGGACGAATGTTGAGATAAAACCCATCCCAAATAGCATGGCGCTAACTAGGCGGAGTTTTCCTCCCCAAATAGTGGCCAACCAGCTAAATATTTTAATCCCAGTGGGCACGGCGATGATCATAGTTGTGATCATGAAAAACATCCGCAGCCAGCCAGGAGTGCCGCTGGTGAACATATGGTGCGCCCACACGATTAAGCCCAAAAAGCTGATCGCGAGACTGGAATAGGCGATCGCCAAATAACCAAAAATTGGCTTGCGCGAATGCACCGGCAAAACTTCTGAAATCACCCCAAAAAAGGGCATAATCATAATGTAAACTGCCGGGTGCGAATAAAACCAGAATAAATGCTGGTAGACGATGGGATCGCCGTTACCTGTCGGGTTAAAAAATGCCGTCCCCGCTAACAAGTCAAACGACAGCAAAATCAAAGCTGAAGCTAACACTGGAGTAGCAATTAAAGTCAGCGCTGCCGTCGCAATCATTGCCCAGCAAAACAAAGGCATTTCATTGAGACTCATGCTCGGAACCCGCATCGTGAAGATGGTAACGGCAAAATTCACCGCTCCCAAAATCGAAGAAGTTCCGAGAATCAAGACGCTGAGAATCCAAATTTCTTCTCCGGCTTGAGCAGTAACTAAGCTCAAAGGCGGATAGGAAGTCCAACCAGCCTGCGGAGCTCCCACCAAAAAACTGCTCAGCAGCAATACGCCGCCTACTGGAATTAACCAAAAGGCAACCGCATTCAGCCTAGGAAATGCCATGTCTTTTGCCCCAATCATTAAGGGGATCAAAAAGTTAGCAAATCCAGCTCCGGCTGGTACGATCCACAGGAAGATCATCACCGTGGCGTGAACGGTAAATAAACTGTTGTAGAGTTCGGGGGTGACAAAATCGCTATCGGGGGTGGCGAGTTCGGTTCGCACTATTGTCGCCATCACGCCGCCGATTAGATAGAAACAAAATGTTGTAACTAGGTATTGAATACCGATTACTTTGTGGTCGGTACTAAAACCGAAGTAATCTCGCCAATGTCTGTCGGCCGGCGCTGTGCCGCGAGCCTCAAGGTTGGCAGTTTCTTGGAACTGTGCTTGTGTCATAGTTATTCGTCATTAGTTATTTGTCATTAGTTATTAGCTTTGGATCGAAGACCAATTGCCAGGAACTAATGACTATTTTTAGTGATGGTTTGGGTGAAGTTTTTCTAGGGTTTCTGGATTAATTTTTATTTCCCTGACGTAGGGAGCTAAAAATTCTCCGTCTGACATTTCCCCAGGATTAATTGCTATTGCTTCCTCTAAGTTTTGAGTGCTAGCAATTTGCTGTTCCTTGACCCAATTATCGAAGTCTTCGGGGGTGTGAACGAATGCTAAAGCTTTCATCGCTCCGTGATAAGCGCCGCACAATTCTGCACAAACAATCCGGTATTCGCCGACTTTATTTGCTGTAAATCTCAGTTCGCTCGGCCTGCCGGGAATTGCATCTTGTTTGAGGCGAAATTCCGGCATCCAAAATGCGTGCAGCACGTCTTGAGCTGCAATATTTAGCTGCACGTCGCGGTTGGCTGGCATATGCAGTTCGCCGGAACTGACACCGCTTTCTGGATAGCTAAAAATCCAGGCATACTGCAAACCCATGACGTTTACAATTAAGTCTGGTGCTTTATTTTCATTTTTTGGGGATGCGCCAACGCCAAGAGCAACGAGCTTTTGAGAGGGAATTTTAGGGGCGTTTTGGGGTGTATCTGACAGTGTGGCCGCGATCGCACTTCCGCGCATTTGAGATTGCGATTGCATGGTGCCGTGGTCATGATTGCCCATCGGATCGAGGCCTCCCATTGAGTTGTAAATCTCAAAACTGTAGACTCCGATTCCTAAAATTATCACCGCTGGCAAGGCTGTCCATAGAATTTCTAAAGGAAAGTTATCATGCCAAGGCGGGCCGTCTGTGTTGTCTCCTTTACGGCGGCGGTATTTAATTGCAGCAACGATCAGCAGTCCCTGAACCATGATAAATAGTCCGGTGGAAATGGTCATCATTGTGTTGAAGAGTCCGTCTACCTGGGAGGCCTCCTCAGAAGCGGCGATCGGCATTAAACCATGATTCTGCCCGTACCAGAGACTGATCAGAGTCACTCCGATACCGGCGAGCATGGTGATGATGGAACTTGGAATGTTCACGCTGATACCTTAGTAGTAGCGACACTTCTTCGCTTGAACAATTAGGGAAGCAACTCTGGGTTGTCAATTTTTAATTGTAAATTGACATTTTGAGTGCAATCCCTATCTTAATGCTTACTTAAGGCTTATACCATTTTTGATTGCTGATTTGATATTTTTGATGGGGAATGACTTATGCTCTAAGGGTTTGGAGCTAAGAGGAGCGGTAACATTTTTTTGTGAAACTGAGATGAGTTTTTTTTGGCGATCGCTCGTTCAAATTAATACGGTTTATGTCCCTTGACAAAACTTAGAAAATATGGTAAACAATTGGTATTTTTTGTTACTAAACTTGAGATTGTTTCTCAAACACCATTAAATGCTGCTGGGGTAACATATCTTTTGTCTCTTTCCATACTAAACCGACGGCGGCCATTTCTTTTTTTACCTGTTTTTGGGTCATTTTGTGCAAGCCTTTAATGGGAATCATTGGATTTTCGCCCCGATACTCGATCGATACCGCGCGCCCTCCCGGCTTGAGTGCTTTGACAATTCCTTCCATCATTTCTCTGGGATATGCAAACTCGTGATAAGCATCCACCATCACAACTAAATCCACGCTATTTTCCGGCAAATTCGGATTGTCAAGACTGCCCAAAACTGGCTCAACATTAGTAATATTTTTTTCTTTTTTGTTCAACTCAAGAAAATTAATCATTTCCGGCTGCACGTCAACGGCGAAAACCTTTCCTTCGGGAACTAGGGCAGCGATGCGAAAGCTAAAATACCCGGTTCCGGCTCCAATGTCTGCTACAATATCAGTTGGTTTTAAATCGAGATTGTTGACTAATCGAGCGGATTTTTCTTCCATGCCGCGAGATGGTCTTTCCAGCCAACCAGCGCCTTCATATCCCATGACTTGGGCAATTTCTCGACCCATGTAAAATTTGCCTATACCGTCGGGATTGTGGACGGTTCGCTGCTGATAAATGGTGTCGCTGCCGACAATTTTATTTGCTTGTGCTGCGGTGCAAGCAGTCTGGGAGAACAGGCAAATAATTGTCAGGATTATTACTGTTAATGGTTTAATCAACTGTGCGGCTTTTTTCACGACGATATTTCGGATTTTGTGTTTGAATATTGGCTCGTTGTTTCTCGTTCCCTGGCTCTGCCTGGGAACGCAGATCCAGAGGCTCTGCCTCGGCAAGAGCGAAAATATTTCACTATTTAATTGACAGCGGATTCTAATAATTTGATTGTACCAGAATTTGCATCGATTTCGACTTCTTTGCCGATCGGCAAAGTGAACTTATCCCGAATGTGTCCTGTCATGGAACCGTACCACGCGGGAATATTCAAGGGGCGAATCAGATCCGTCAACACTTGATCTAAGGTTAAGGACTCTTGCGGTTTTTCAGCTTCGCACTTGGTACACTGTCCGAAAATAAAACCGGATATTTTATCTAGAATGCCCGCTAATTTAAGCTGCGTTAACATTCGATCGATTCGATAAACTTCTTCGCCCACTTCCTCGACAAACAAAATACTATTTTCCCATTCCGGCAAATAAGTAGAGCCTACCATTGCTGCAATTACTGATAAATTGCCGCCGATTAGTTTTCCCCTAGCTGTGCCGCGCCGGATAACTTGAACTTGCACGCTTTGGGAGTTTTGCATGGTGACAGCACCTCCGTCAAACAAAACTTTTTTGACGTAATTTACTGTAAAGGGACTCCAACTTGAGACACCTAAAGGGCCGTGAAAAGTAACTATATTAGTTTTAGCATGAATCGCTAATAAAAGTGCTGTAATATCGCTGAATCCCATAATTATTTTGGGATTGTTGCGGATAATGTTGTAATCTAGGAGCGGCAAAATTCGGTTGCAGCCCCAGCCGCCCATCCCGGTAAAAATAGCTTGCACTGAGTTATCGGCAAAGGCGCTGTTGACATCGGCGGCGCGATCGGCATCCTTCCCTGCTAAATAGCCGTAGCGATCGTAAAAATGCTTTCCCAGTTTAACTTTTAAACCCAAGTTATCCAATACTTTAAAAAAATCTTGGATTTCTTTTTCGTAACTGAAAGCGGCAGGATTGATTAAAGCAACTGTATCACCGACTTGCAGGCGGGGAGGCTTAATAATTGTTTGGGGGAAAATGTTGTTTTGGGCGATCCTCTTCAAGGGCTTCGCCAACGGCAAAAATATCGTGCCCATAGCAGTCAACCCAAAAGTTCTGAGCACATAGCGGCGGGGGAGAGTCATAAATGTTATACCATTTTTCTATTAAGTGAAATTTTAGATACTTCGGTTTCGCGAGCGTACGAGTTTTAAATTTTATATTTGAGGAATTATTAATTAATTGGTGAATACTTGACTCGCTTGAGAACGGCTATAGATAACTTCTGCTATAGCGGTTCGATCGCCCTATGCCCTATGCCCTGTGCCCACGGACACCTATGCCCTAGGTCGCATAGTACCTCCTATGAGAGCACAGAAAGGCTATATAATTGTATATTGAAATTGCTGCCAGCCCAGTTAAAAATTGCCAGTTTAACATGAAAACAGACACTAACATCTCAGCTAAAAAATCCTGGGCTAAAGCTTTAGCCACTCCGGCTGCGGAGTTTCCGTTGACTCAGCTATCGGTTAAAAGCGGTAAAATTCCCGACGGATTGCGCGGCAGTCTCTATCGCAACGGGCCCGGACGTTTGGAACGCGGCGGCATGACTGCGGGACACTGGTTTGATGGCGACGGTGCAATTTTGGCAGTTCATTTTACCGATGTCGGTGCTGCTGCTGTTTATCGCTACGTGCAAACAGCGGGATATTTAGCTGAAGAAAAAGCTAATAGATTTATCTACACTAATTATGGCATGACAGCACCGGGGCCTGCGTGGTTGCGGTGGACTAAATCTGTTAAAAATGCTGCCAATACTTCAGTTTTTGCTTTGCCCGATCGCCTTTTGGCATTATGGGAAGGCGGGCCACCTCACAGCCTAGATTTGCAAACTCTGCAAACTAAAGGAATCGACAATTTAGGCAATTTAGATAGTAAATTTTCTTATTCAGCTCACTGCAAGCGCGACCCGATTACTGGCAATATTTTTAACTTTGGAATTACCAGCAGTGCGAGTCCTAAGTTGAATTTGTATAAAAGCGATTGTACGGGCAAAATCGTGCAAAAAGCAACTATTCCTTTAAAGGGAATTTCTCTCGTACACGATTTTGTTTTGGCGGGAAACTATCTAATATTTTTTGTGCCGCCGGTGCGACTCAATGTTTTGCCAGTGTTAGCTGGAATTAGCAGTTATGGCGACTCGTTTGACTGGAAACCGGAGTTAAAAACGCAGATATTAGTTATTGATTCGGAAACTCTGTCTTTAGTTAGTTGTGGCGAAACTGATGCTTGGTTTCAGTGGCACTTTGCTAACGGTTTTGTCAAAGAAGATGGTTCGGTGGCGGTAGATTTTGTGCGTTTCGCTGACTTTCAAACTAATCAGCGACTGAAAGAAGTACCGACAGGTGAAACTCGCACTGACGCGGAAGGTTCTCTGTGGCGGGTATGTTTAAATCCTGAAACTGCCGAGGTGATAGCAGCCGAACAATTGTTGGATAAAGCTTGCGAGTTTCCGGTTGTACCTGCTTCCGAGATTGGTCAAGACTCGCGGTATATTTATCTGGCAATGTATCGGTCTGATGTTGATATTGTAGCGGAACGTTACGGGGCGATCGCCCGTTTGGACACACAAACCCGAAATCTCACAATTGCCGATTGCGGCGAAAATCGCTATCCCACAGAACCCGTCTACGTTCCAGATATTTCCTCGGAGAAAGGTTGGATTTTGACAGTTGTTTATGATGGGAATTCTGATAGCAGCGAAGTCTGGATATTTGACAGCGACAGACTAAACAGCGCTCCTATTTGTCAGCTAGAATTGCCCGGTGTCATACCTTTGAGCTTTCACGGTACTTGGAAATCCGCCTGATGAGAAAATTGTCAAGAAGTGTTGCGGAAGATTTATTAAAAATTGTTGCCACTTTTCTGTCAAGTTGTTAAGGTGTGTGTAGAAGCGAAAAACTCATATCTAGGAGGTATGTGATTGATGCTCTATATTGCTCAAAAATCCCCGGCGAATATAATTCGCGGCTGCACAAACAAAGTCCGCCTGCGCTGACTAACCAAACAGGGGAATTAAGCCAACCAAATTCGGTAAGATTTCTTACCTTGTTTTACAATCTCAAGTTTGTCTGCTTGAGTAAGGTATAGCAGCCAGATTTCTGGCAAATTTCTGGCAAATTTCTGGCAAATTTCTGGCAAATTTCTAGCAAATTTCTGCCAAACCAAAAGTTTAGAGGACTTATGCACAAACTCTGTTTGTACGGTTCGCCCACAAGCACCTTACAGCAATACCACATCGAAGGATTTTTTGCATAAGTCACGGTTTAGTTGAGTTTAAATCCCGCGCGCGTTGGCGATTCAAAAGTTTTGAATTAACTCCACAAAATTCATAACTCGCAACTTATAACTCCGCGCGCGGCGATCACTTCAAATCCAGAGGGTTTAATGTATGCAACTTCAAGGAAAAACAGCTCTAGTGACAGGAGCTTCGCGCGGAATTGGGCGATCGATCGCCCTGGAATTAGCGCGACAAGGAATCAAACGCTTGGTGATAGTAGCGCGCAACCGCCGGCAATTAATTGAACTGGCAGAGGAAATCGATGTTTTTGGTACAGAAATAGTACCCTTAGCTTTGGATTTAACTCAGTCAGTAGCGGTGAATATTGCGATCGCCCAAGCTTGGCGCGATTGCGGCCCAATTCACCTGCTAGTCAACTGTGCGGGTGTAGCACACCAAGCATCATTCTTGCGTGCCCCGCTACCGTTAATCGAGGAAGAAATCGCCTTAAATTTGCTCGGAACCTACACAATTACCCGCTTAATAGCGAAGCGAATGGCGGCGCAAAAAGAGGGAACAATTGTCAATGTTTCGAGCTTGATGGGCAAAATTGCGGCTCCGACAATGGCGACGTATTCTGCTACAAAATTTGCAATTTTGGGATTCACCCAAGCCTTGCGTAGCGAGTTAACTCAGTACAATGTTCGAGTCACAGCTTTATTGCCATCTCTAACAGATACCGATATGGTGCGAGACTTGGAACAATTCCGGTGGGTAGTGCCCACAACTCCCGAAAAAGTTGCCCTAGCGCTTGTGGCGGGATTGCACAAAGATGCGCCGGAAATCTTGGTGGGATACCAAAGTCATCTAGCAGTTTTGTGTCACCGAATTGCTCCTTGGTTGCTGGATTTTGTGTTGCGGATGGCAACTCCAAAACTTCGCAATGGAGCGCGGGACGATCGCAAATTGCGCGAGGCTTAGGCTAACGCGCGATCGACTAATATGATGTCTAGTCGATTACTGTAACAAAAACGGTTTGTAGTGCGGACGACCGTCCGCACTACAAACCTGTTAATTTACAACCAATTGCCAACTAAAATATATGTCGCCCAAATATTCGCCGGCTCATATCTTTCCAACAGAGACTTTTGTGCAAAATGCAGCGCTTTTGCCCTAGTCATTCCGGGTTTCGACAGTTCCTCATAAAACCGTAACATCAGTTCCGTATTTGGTGCATCCTGCGCTTCCCACAAAGTTGATAAAGTGCTGCGCGCCCCCGCACGCACCGCTATTCCCGCAAGTCCTAAAACTGCTCTGTTATCTCCCGATGCAGTTTGACAAGCACTCAAAACAAGCAATTCAATATTAGTTTGCTGCTGCGGAGTTTCGGTTTCAATTAAATTAGCGATATCTTGACCTTTCAGGAGTTTTTGGTAAGCCACAATATAGGTTTCATCTGGGTCTGAACTGAATTCGCCATGAGTTTTTAGGTGTATTGCTGAAAAGTTGCCTGTTTGAAGCTTATTTTGAATATTGGCTTTGGTGAAATTGGCCTCAAGCAGGGGTTGACTGGCGGGAACTTTTTGGCTAATTCCTTCTAATTCTTCCTTTAATTTTTGGATGGTTTCAAACTGTTTACCGTCAATGTTTTGCGATTGACCGATGCCGCCGACGAAGACTTTTAGTTTTTGTTGTAGCGGTTGAGGTGCAAAAAGTGTGAGTTGCGGGGAAATGGCGATCGCATATTTATCTTGTACTAAATATTGCTCGGTTTTTTCATCGTAAAGCACCGCCATCGGGATGTTCCGCAAATCGCCATCGAGGACAAATACTAATGTTTCAATTTGAGGATTTTTGTCGAGTTCGGGTTTCAGCGGTGCGAGCAACCATTGGTACACTTTTTTGGCATCCGCTATTACTTCAGGATTATTTCCCGGTGTTTGCAAATTTTTTCGGAGTTGTTGCAGGGTAGTTTCTACTGTTTTTCGAGGTACGGGAGTTTCGCGATATGTTAGGGGTTTTCCTGCTACTTGAAAAATCAGTGCTATTTTGTCTTCTAAGATAATTGGATAAATTAGTGTAGCTTCAGGATCGGGTATTTGATTGATGGCAACGGTAGGAGATAAACTGCACCGCAAAAAGTTTTCGATTTCGGCTAGTTGAAGTGCGTCAATCTGTTGGATTGCTTGTTCTAAATTTGCTTGATTTGGTTGAGTGTTTCCCTCAGTTGTCACGAGTAAATCTACGAGTTGGCGGTAAACTGGTTCGGCATTGTCTCGGAAGGAAAACTGCACGTCGGGATTGACGGCAATTAAATCTTTGCGTAAAGATTGGAGGGTTTGAACTGATGCTTGATAAGCTGCGATCGCATTTTTTTTGTCTCCCTTACTTTTCACCGTCAATCTGCCTAATTGCCACTGCCACCGATAGGCAATATCCGCCGCCTGAATTGACTGTGCAATACCTAAAGCTTCTGCGGTTAATTGTTTGGCATCGGATAATTGTCCGGTGATTTCGTACAATTCGCCGAGACTGCCTTTGGCGTAGGATTCTGCTCGCAAATCGCCTAATTTTGTAGCATCTTTGGCTGCGGATGCCAATAGTTTCGCAACATAAATTAATTCTGGGTTTCCTAGGGTTTGACTTTTGGCTGCGACAGCACAGTGTTGGACTGCAGGCGACAAAGGTAGTAAGATTTTCTCGATGTGCGATCGCTCCATTGTTTGCACTTTCAAACAAGTCAGGCTTTCGGCAAAGTCGATGCGGGCATAGATGGATTCAGTGGTGACGGGCAAATTGTCAACTTTTGACTGGATTTCTTGCCACAAATTGCTGATATCTGAGTATGGTTGAGTTTCCACAAGCAGGCTCAGTTTACTTAATTTAGCTTGCAATTGTTCGGTTTGGGCAGCAAGGGCGATCGCCCTTTCGTAAAATTCCAAAGCTTGGGCATAATGAACCTTAGCATCCTTGCGGATATCTTCTTGCCGTTTGGCGATCGATCGCTGGAGATTTCCCAAACTGAGATAAGCGGCGCTGATAGCTTCATTTAACTGCAAATTTTGGGCAATTTCTAAACTGCGGTTTAACATGATTGCGGAAGTTTTCAAAGCACCCGTGACGCGCAGTACATCGCCTAAAGTTCTCAATCCCGATGCGCTGAGTTCCGTGTCTGCCAAGTTTTCAACTGTCGCCTTTTCTGTCGGAGATAGTTGATTGTCGATTAAGCTTTGGCAGTTGAAATTACCAATTTCTAAAACAGGGAGCAAACTATTGCAAGCTTGGCGGTAAAGTCCGGCTGATTGGAGATTTTGGGCGGCGATTAGTTGGCTGTTGGTTTTAGGGGCGATCGCACCTGCTATCCTAGCAGAAACAGGCACTTGCAAGCAGCATAAAAATGCTGTTATTTCTGCTAATATCAACCAATTTTTATACTTTTGTATATTCATTGATTCTGGTTTTTGAGAAATTTTTATGCGGACAAGGCTTGTTTTATAGGATATTGCTGTCAACTAGATCGCGCGTTATACCGACAGTCCGACAGGGTTTGCAACCACCGTATTATAGCAATAATCGGTTAAAAATCACATTTTGCACAAGAGTTAATAACGGGTTCTCCGGCCCGTTCCACAAAAGATGAATTTTCTTGCGGAACAGGCCGGAGAGCCTGTTCCCAAACAAGTAATTGAGAATGGTGCAACATTTCAGTTGAAACCGACTGTAAAATCTGACAGAAACTGCGAGTAATTTTAGTCCTATAAAAGAGGGATTTCGCTATGAAACCAAGGTGAACAACCCCTGTCGGACTCTCGAATCAACGAAATAATTAGGGCGAAATTTGGAATTTTTAACCCTTCTAACTCAACAGATAACAGATCGCAATCAACAAATAAGAAATAACAAACAACAAACAACAAACAACAAATAACAAATAACAAATAACAAATAACAGTCAATTGAAGCATCAGAGATTTACTTGCAGCATTAAATCTGGAAGCTTGAACTTCCGTCTAAAATTTGGAACCACAGCAGGAGTACGTGGCAGGGTATGGGTTTTTGGGCGTGTCAAAGGCGATCCGGGGGATATATCTTAGTATTTCTTCACATAGCCTGATTTCGGTCTATGATTATGCCTTATGGCGTCCTTGTGTTTAAAGCCCGTTATCGCGTATCGCTGATGAGTCAATCAACCAATCCACCACAATCCCAACCAATTTCTCGAAGAACCGCCCTCAAAATCCTCGGAGTCGGTACCGCCGGCGGGCTGCTGGGCTACTCTCGATTTTCCAAGCCAGAACCCGCCGTTTTTGGTCAAGATTCTCTTGACTTACCGCGAATGCTGAATAACCGCAAAACCGTAGCAGTTGTCGGAGGCGGCTTAGCCGGGCTCGCCTGCGCTTACGAACTGTGTCAGCGAGGTTTCGCGGTGACGCTACTAGAAAAATCGCCCCAACTCGGAGGCAAAATAGCTAGTTGGCCGATACAAGTCGGGAACGAAACTTTTATGATGGAACACGGTTTCCACGGTTTTTTTCCGCAATATTACAACCTCAAAAGTGTAGTTGAAGAATTAGAAATTACCGATAATTTTGTATCTTTGGAATCCTACGCCGTCCTGTTTAGAGACGGCAAATACAAACCCGAAGTTTTCCGTCCCAACCATTCAGCCTTCCCCTGGAATATAGTTGACCTGGCGATATCTTCTCCCAACCGTCTCAAGTGGGGAATCAACCTGACAAAACCCGCTCATTGGGAAGTGTTTCGAGAAATTGGCGGCTTTCAAACGCAAAAAACTTTCGCTCGTCTCGACAATATATCAGTTGCTGACTGGGTAAAAGGTGAATTTCCGCGCGGACTTTACGACTTGTATTTTTTGCCTTTTGCCAAATCCAGCCTTAACGCTCCCGACAAATTGAGCGTCGGAGAATTAATGCAATTTTTCCACTTTTACTTTTTCGGAAATCCCGAAGGTTTGGCCTTCAACGGCACGCGGCAAGATATGGGTACAAGTTTGGTGCAGCCTATTGCCAGAGCCATTGAAAGCAAAGGTGGCAAAGTATTAACAGATGTCGCAGTTAGCAATATTCACTGGGAAAACGGCAGGATTGATTCTCTGAGTTATCAGTCGGGAGACGTGCAAAGTAAAGTGCCTTTTTGGGTCAAACGAAACGCGCTGTTAACTGACAGCAACTCTACAGAATATTTCGGCGCGGGAGACAGCGTATTTGCCAGCGCCCCTGGAGGAAAAGAAGCAATTTCTCTAAGTTGCACTCACCAAGGCTGCACAGTTCAGAAACAAAACGACGGTCAATTTCACTGTCCCTGTCACGGAGCAGTTTTTGATGCTGAGGGACGAGTTGTGAGCGGGCCTGCTCAGCGGGATTTACCCAGATTTAAGGTAGTCGATAAAAAAGCAGATGAGGTACAGTTGGCAGCAGCAGTAAACAAATCACAACCGCAAAAATTGGGAGAAATATTGCAGGCTGATTACTATGTTTTTGCTGCCGATGTTCCTGGGATGCAGCATTTGTTTAGTTTAGCTAGCGGTGAAGTAAATCAACAGGTGCAGAGCCGAATCGAGGGCTTGAAAATAGCCGATCCGTTTGCGGTGGGCCGTTTTTGGTTCGATCGCGATTTTCCCTGGGAACACAGCAATTTTAGTTCGCTTTCCGGCTACAAACTGACTGACAGCATCACACTTTACCACAAAATTCAAGATCAATTCATCGAGTGGCATCAGAAAACTGGCGGTAGCGTAGTGGAACTGCACGCTTACTGTTACAAGGAGAAAGAATTTCCCAACCAGGAAGTTTTGCTCGCTACTTTCGAGGAAGAATTGTATGAAATTGTACCGGAATTAAAAGCGGCGACTCTGCTGCACCGGGAATTGGTAAATCAAAAGAATTTCTCCGGTTATCCACCCGGTAGTTATGCGGAACGGCCAGACACTAGCTGCGCTGTACCTAATCTTTTGTTTGCCGGAGATTGGGTGAAAATGCCGTTTCCTTGCGGTTTAATGGAAAGGGCTGTGAGCAGCGGTTTGTTAGCAGCTAATGCGATATTATATGAGGAAGGTTTGCAGAGGCGATCGCTGTTGACGGTGAATCCCGAAGGCGTACTGAAAATCTAAGGTGTGCAGCGGGGCGGATTTTATATTATGTCCGCTAAAAATGGTTTGTAGTGAGGAATGCAAGTCTTCTGATTTTTAAGGCGAGCATTAAATTTTTCACTACAAACACCTTGATTAGAGGATTAAGAGCGATCGCCTTGCTGAGGATAGTTGGTAATATTAGCAGGAATTCAGATGAGTTACGGTTTGTGGCCGCGGTTTCGCTGCACCCAAAAGACACAGCTTGAAAAAAAATCATCAGCATTTATCTGGGTGCATCTGCGGTTAAACTATTGAACGAGTATAAAGCAATAATAGATGCTGAAAACTAACTGGAAAAATCGCACTAAATCTGTAATATTTGATGCTTTTGCAACAGAATACGATTTTGCTGCAACCTTGCAAAGCCAGAACGATTTCTTTATTAAAAACCTATCGTCCTCTAAAGGTACCGCATTAGATATTGGCTGCGGTTCGGGAATTTTGGCTTGGGAATTAGCTAAGTATTACGATCGGGTAGTGGCGGTAGATTTGTCAGCAAAAATGCTGGATATCGCCCGTCAGAAACGCTCGTCCCCCAATATCGAATACATCCAAATGGATGCCAGTCATTTAAAGGTCGATAGCCAATTTGATTTAATAGTTAGTGACTCCACCTTTCACCATTTCCCCAATCTCCCCGCCACTCTATCATTAATTAAAAAACTGTTGAATGAGCAGGGAAAGATTGTTTTTTTAGATAATGTCTCGGAAGTCGAAACACCTGCTACAATCAGCTACATAGTAGGTGCAGCGAGAGATTTTATGCCCGACTGTTCCAAATACGGATTTCGCAATGCTTCAAGATTATTAAAATTTAGATTGTCGCCAAGCTGGTTGAAGCATTTAGCCAGTGACAGGTATTTGTCAGAAGGGAGATTTAAAAAAATGTACGGTCGTTGCTTTCCCGGCTGTTATTTTGTAAGATTGGATTGTTTTATGGGCGTGATTTGGGAAAATCTGTAATGCAAAACAACGGGATAAAATCAGTATCTGCGCGGGAAAAAAATAGTCACATCCGCGAGTTGAGCATTAATTTGGAGCAATGGTATGCAGTCGCCCGCAGCACAGAGGTACAGAGTCAGCCACTACCCGTGATATTGTGGCATCGGGCGATCGTGCTTTTCCGCGACAGTGCAGGCAAAATCAACGCTTTAGAAGACAGGTGCCCGCACCGACAAGTCAAACTCAGCCACGGTAAAATCAAAGGCGATTTAATCGAATGCGCTTACCACGGATGGCGGTTAAATACAAGCGGAGAATGCGCCGAAGTCGATTATTTAGCAGAAAATCAAAAGCTACCTAACTGCAAAATTCGCTCCTATCCAGTCCAAGAACAAAACGGTTTTATCTGGCTGTTTCCCGGCGATGCAACCCAAGCCCAAAAAATAGATTTATTAGACTTACCAGAGTGGGAACATCTCAATTATATTGCCACAGTTTCAGTCATCGACTGTCAGGCCCACTATTCATTTTTAATTGAAAACTTGATGGATATGTACCACGGACACTTGCATGAAGACTTGCAAGCTTGGGCCAATCCAGTATTAGATACTTTAACAGAAGACGCGCATCAAGTAACCGCCCGCTATCAGGCGCAAAGTTATTACAAAATAGATAAAATCTGGTCAATCTCCCAGTTATTTTTTA
Source organism: Tychonema sp. LEGE 06208 (assembly GCF_015207505.1). Lineage (GTDB taxonomy): Bacteria > Cyanobacteriota > Cyanobacteriia > Cyanobacteriales > Microcoleaceae > Microcoleus. Next base: position 23,841 of record NZ_JADEWT010000054.1, on the reverse strand, counting down.
AATCTCTGCGGAAGCTGCACCCGGAACCGCTAGAGGTTAGTTACGTTTACCCGCACTGGGTTTCAACCTTGGGAAGCGACTTTAAAATTTACTGCTTAGTTGGCCCGGTAAGCGAGACAGAAACTCGCGCTTATTTAATTCATTTTACCTCATTAAATGCGTTTTGGCGGCTGCACAAATTGCCTGTTTGGTTTCGCAGGTTTATTAAAGATAGTTGTTTCGGTGCGGCTCAAAAGTTATTAGATGGTTTGGTGCGGCAGGATGTGTTGATGATTGAAGAAGAACAGCAGGCTTTTTTGCATAATTCAGAAAGAAAGAGTTACGAATTAAATCGGGCTTTGGGTAGCGTGCAAAAGTTGATGAGAAATCAGGCAGAAAAGGGGTAATTTAGATGATTCGGCGGTTGAAACCGCGTCTGCACAAACGATGTCGGCCCCAAAACCGACTGGTTCATAAAGAATATCCAAAACCAGGATTGGGTATAAATTGTATAGCCTTTTTCAAAAAAATGAGGCAGGTTTGTTTGTAGTCAGGACTTTAGTCCCGATTGACTCGGAAGAAGGACTGAAGTCCGAACGATCGAACCTCAAAAATCTAAATTCCGCCAGCACAAACTTTACTTTTTAGCGCGCTGCTGCTGGTAAACCTTGACAACTTTCTCCGCAAAAGTAGCAGTTGCGCCGCTTTTGCAAGCTGCGGATTCCCCAGTCATCCACCAGCAAGCGGCGCGGCGTACAGCGGTTAATTCATTGTTGCCGCTAGCTTTGTATTCGTCGCGCAGCAAATCGCCCACGATACAGGTAACAATTGATTTGGCTTTTGTCGCGTCGGCTTCAAATTGTTGGGGTGTTAAATCTTGTTTGGTACAGAATTTGGCCCAGCGGGAAATATTGTTTGGTAAAACTTGCCACTGACTGTACATTCCGTCATTTGCGGCTTGTGGCGGGGCGGCTTGTCGCAGCGCTTCTACGAGGGCGGAAACTTGCGCGTCGGTGACTGATTGCGCTGCTGCTGGAAGTGCTTGCAATCCGAGGCTAATTATCAGGCTGCCGAATAGTAGATTGGTTTTTGCGATCGATTTAAAATTCATTCACAATCCCCTGTTTGATTTAAACTTTGTTTCCTCAAACAAGGTTTACTATTTTGTCGGTAGAATGCCTCTGTCTTAAGTATGATTTGCCCACTTAATGCACTGTCATCGCACTTACGATAGGAATTGTCAATCAATTACGATAAAATTATGGAAGTACAACAAGCGTGAAATTCGACGTTACATCCGACCTGATGGCAGGATTCCTTTCTTAGAGTGGTACTACGCCCTACGAGATGGCAAAGCCCAAGTTAAGGTTGATGCAAGGCTTGAGCGAGTTAGTCTCGGCAATCTGGGGGATTATAAGTCAGTTGGAGATGGTGTCTGTGAACTTAGGATTAACTACGGCCCTGGCTACCGGATTTATTTTAGACAAATAGGAGGGACAATTGTGCTTCTGCTCTGTAGTGGGGATAAAAGTACCCAAGAACAAGATATTCTCAAAGCGAAGGAGTATTCGGCCGACTATGAAAGAAATGAAAATGCCTACCAGCGATAGCTATTACGAGTCTCTAATTGAATCTCTCAAAGATGCCGAACACGCTGGTGGTTTTATCGGGGCTATCTTGGAAGAAAAAGACCCTGAACCCGCACTTTTGAGAAATGCCATCAGAAAGGTGGTTGAGGCTAAAATCAGGATGAATGCTCTTTCGGAGTCAGCAAAAGAACATCACGAAAAACTTGACAAAATGCTGACTGAAAGCGGCGGTTTGGAAATTTACAGTTTGGTAGAATTGCTCGAAGCGTTAGGATTTAAACTAGAAATTACTGTCGCAGGTATTGAGTTGCCCGCTGATTCGATATCAACGGAAATGGGGGAATCAGAATTATTGCCCGAACCAGCTAATGCAAGTTAAGAAGTAAATCGCGCTCTCACCTTTCCAGCACAAAATCAAACAACCGATGAGCCATTTCTAGTTTGCTGCAAGGTGCAATTTCTACTTGCTTGCCGGCGGCATTAATTAATATTGCTTGATTGGTATTGCTGCCGAAACCTGCACCTATTTTGTCGATCGGGTTGGCGGCAATTACATCCAGTTTCTTCGATCGCAATTTCTCCAAAGCCGGTTTGACAATATCCCCAGTTTGTGCTGCAAACCCGACGAGTTTTTGATGCGGCTGTTTCAATTTTCCCAACTCTGCCACAAGATCCGCTACCGGTGCCAAAGGCAAACAATTCGGGAGCGATCGCTTCGGCAATTTTTCACTGCTGTACTCAGCCGGCCTCACATCCGCTACCGCCGCCGCCATCACCGTCAAATCCGCATCGTGAAAGCATTGCAGCATCGCCTGCCGCATTTCTTCTGCACTCGTAACTGATCTCGCCCGCACACCTGACAGCCGCAATTCCCCAGTTATACTGTGTACCAGCGTCACTGTCGCGCCACGGTGCAGTGCGGCTTGCGCCAAAGCTATGCCCATTTTGCCCGTGGAAGGATTGCCGATAAACCGCACCGGATCGAGGTGTTCCCGCGTTCCTCCCGCAGAAATTAACACCCGCTTACCCGCTAAATCTCGATCGCCCTTCGCATACAACAGCGACTCTATGTGAGGCAAAATCTCACAAGGTTCTGCCATGCGGCCGACACCCGCGCGATCGCACGCCAGCATTCCCGCCCCCGGATTCGCCGCGTGATAGCGCCGATAAGTCAGCACCTCCCGCCAATTCCGCTGCACCGCAGGCTGTTCCCACATATCCGTATTCATCGCCGGTGCCAGCAAAATCGGGCAAGTAGAAGCCAAAACAGTATTAGTCAGCAAATTATCAGCAAAACCCCCAGCCAACTTAGCCAAGGTATTAGCTGTCAAAGGAGCAATCACAAAAACTTCCGCCCATTCTCCCAGTTGAATGTGCAGCGGGCGACCGTGATTTGCTTGCCAAAAATCTTTGTCCGTAAAAGCAGGATGGCGGCAAAGAGTAGCAAAAGTTAAAGGCGTTACAAACTCCCCCGCAGCCTCAGTAAGAATCGCCTTAACTTCAGCTCCAGCTTTTGCTAAAGTTGAAACGACTTCGCAAACTTTGTAAGCCGCAATCCCGCCACTAACGCCGATTAAAATTCGTCTGCCCTTCATGATTTTTTGTAATATAGCAACCTTCTAGGTTATGAAAACTTGATGAATTTCTGAAACCATTCCCGATAATTGCCCCTCGCATCTCTTAATTCCTTCTTCCCTCTTCCCTCTTCCCTCTTCCTTCTTCCTGATGACGTTGGACGGAAAGCTCGGCGGGGACAGCACTAATGACTAATAACTAATAACTAATAACTAATAACTAATAACTAATAACTAATGACTAATGACTTCTTCCTTCACCTATCATAAAAAAAAATCAAGAAAGAAGTTGAGATTAAAACAGACAACAATCCATAACTCATCTGTTCAATCCACAACAAAAAATGCTGCTAACTTCTTCCTCAATTCCGTCGAAAATTTTAAGCTAGATTTTTAAGCCTATGCTTCGTCGTAGGCTTCCATATCCAGAAGGTGGAGATAAGGTTCAACCAGCTCCGGCCGCTGAAAGGCAAGCGATCGCAACAAATGCCAATCATTCAATCCCTCAAAAGGATCAGTATAATCGTCAACCTCCAAACGGACAGCCAATTCTGCCACGTCTTGAGAAGTAAGTACAGCAATATCGCGCGATGCTTTGGTTAAAGTTTTCATGTTTTTTACCCCTGCCCTAGACTTCCGCCATACTATATACTAAGCCTTTAATCACATTTCGACACAGTTTCTACAACAAAACTTCGCATTACATCTACAACTTCCGGTAGAATCTCGTGTCCCATGTTAAATTCTCGATACTGCACCTGAGATCCCCAAGCAGTCAAACTGTCGCGCGATCGCACCGCAGCACTAATCGGCACAATAGTATCTTGAGTACCGTGCGCGATTAAAACAGGCGGCAAAGCACTCCCCGCAGCGGGCGAAATCGACGAATGCAAATAACCGCTCAAACAAATTAAACCCCCTACCGGCAAAGTCAATCCCACATCCAGAGTCATCGCTCCGCCTTGAGAAAAGCCCCCTAAAATCGTGCGAGACAAAGGCACGCCCGTGCTGCTTTCCAAAGAAAGCAAAAATTCCCTCAGCAATTGCCGGCTTTCTACCAATCCCCCAGCATCTTTGCTTTGAAGGTCATACCACGCTTTGCCCCCCGTTACTTGGGGATGGGGAAACGGGGCATCGGGAAACACAAACTGATAATCCGGCAAATTGAAAGCCGGTGCTAAGGCCGCCAAATCCCGAGCATTAGCACCCCACCCGTGTAAAGCGACAATCAAAGCGACAGGTTGGCGATCGGTTGTTGGCGGAATGCTAATAAATTGTAAAGACATGATAGTGTTAGTAATTGGTAATCTGGCATTACTACAATTATAAATTGTCGTGGCGAGTAAAACCAAATTTTTAACGCTCCGGCTGCGCCGCAGCACACCTTACCTAAGTCAATCCGCACTTGACTAACTGTTAACTTTAGGCTGCACTGCGACCCGATCCAAGTAGCAATCCGCCACTCACAAAACAGTCACAATTTCCTTCAGATAAACCCGCGCCAACGGTTCCTCATCCCCCAGACTATACTGTTCCATCAATCCCTAGCACCGAATATAAATATTACTTCCTTACCTCACCACAACAGTATCGTCATCAGTGCTTTCTCTGACCAAAATTATCAGTTAACAATTCCGAGGAGTGCAACCGAAATTGATATTACAGGTAATTTGCCAGACATAATATCGCGAAAATATCATGGTTTAAAAAAGTTTCTGCGTCCAAGGCACTAATAAAAAGAAGAGGATTTGACCTCTTCTTTTATTGCTGCGGTTTCTGCTTGTTTAAGCACTTTTCTGTTGGTCAAAAAACGAATTCTGCCCTTCTTCAGTCGATATTAAATTCCACCCTTGAGTTGTCAGCTTCTGAAAAGTTGCCCATCCCTTAGAACCGTCCTTTTCCAGGTAGTCGGACGCCGCGAACTGCGGAAAAGCTGTATAAGGCCGCCATGCTTGACGTACTTCGGTACGCAAGTGCAATATCTTTTCTCCATTGCCTCCCAATCGGGGCAACCAACACATTTGTTTTAGCATTTTTAACACTCCAGAGTTTTACAGTAACGGTAATTCGCCAACATCCCAAATTAAACTTTTAGAACCCTAGAGATACTGCTCGGAATATCTAACAGGTAACAGGGACGGATGAGATTTTCACCGATTACCAATTACTGAGGTAGCAGCAGTCGTCAAAGTTGATTTGGGTTCTCGAAAATTTCTCATTCCAAGACTAGAGAACTAATACTGTCAAGGCATAAGCAAAAATAATCATTGCTATTATCTGCTCAAACTTGACTTAAAGGCGATCGCGCGAAAATCCAGTTGCATAAAGCATTAATTTTTCTGGTTTCCCTTGCTTGGTAATTACAAGCTCATGCTCCCCCTTTCCGCCTAAAATTACATCTTTCTACAGTATTAGTTTTGTAAGCTAAAAAATGTTCCTTTAGTTACAATTATTAAATTTTTGTCACGATTTATATTGTTATCAAAAGTTCAATTACTTTTCATAAACAGCGATTAATAATTTTTAGTAACTTTAGCTACATTGGCTCTGGATGGGTGAACAGTTTGGACGATCGACAGGGCGAACTCCCAACCGGCCCAACAAACTGCAATGGTTTTTATTAAAATATAGACCTAATCATGAGTTTCTGGAATGTTACAAAAACCTGATTTTGGTGCGGCTAAGTTTGCCTGCACTTTAAACTAAAAATATATATTTTATCCAGGATATTAAGGAGCTAAACTGTTAGCTTGCTACCGCTAAAACGCTTACAAAAAGCGAGTTGTACTAACCAATTTTTATGATAATTATCTATCGGGTTACAGCATTCCTAAATTTCCTGCTGCGGGGACTTGGCACATTGGGCGTACAACAAAATTGTACAAGTTGGGGCATAAGACTTTAAGTTTGATTGGCGGCCACGGTGAGCGCTGGTATTTGTTTGAGAGTGGGAGAATTTATGTCTCCAGACAGATGATCTGCGAACTCATGCAACATTAAATGGTATTTATGACTGGCGCAAACAGCTCAAAAAACCGGGCTTTCCTAGCGGGGCGATGGTGGAAACTATGTTTTTTTGTATAAAAATTCGGTTTCTGCGTCTGGCGAGTGCGATCGCAATTCCTGGTATTGAGCATAACAAATGTACTGCGATCGGTCAACTGTCAATTAACACAAAAATTAACACAAACTTTGTCGGAGGACAAACTCTATGGGCTGGCTAAAAAGATTGTTTGGTTTAGAAAAACTTGAAAATCAAGAAAATGTGCAAGCTCCAGCTTACCAAGCACCTGTAGCTCAAGCTCAAGCACCTGCTCAACCTGCTGCTGCGAGCCCTCAGACAATCCCGCCGGAACGCATGGGATTGAATGGAGAATACGATCAAAGCGGTTTAGCTAAACGGGTAGCTCAGGCCTTTGATGCAAATCCTGATGTTGCGGATATTGAGACTGTTTATGTGGCGCAACTCGGCACTACGGTGGTTCTCAAAGGTACAGTTCCCAGTCAGGAAATTGTCAACAAGTTAGTGACAATTGCTAAAGGTGTTAAGGGTGCAACTGGCGTGGAAACCAATCAAGTTACTGTCGGCTAGCACGAAGGTTGTTTATAACAGTTAACAGTTAACAGTTAACAGTTATAGCAATCGCCCATCATAGTTAGGTGTTCTTAATTGCACTTTCCCCATGCAGTCGATTGCAACGGAGGCCTCTGGAGTTTTGCAAAAAGCATTTTTATTATAGTGCGATCGTCCCCGCTCGCCAGTTGTACAATACGCTCTTCGGCGACGCTCGCACGCTCAAATGCAAAACACCAGATGCTCCCGACTGCAACGGAGGCAAGAGTTCATTGTTATGCCTCCAGCCTCCAGCCTCCAGCCTTCTTCCTAATGACTAGCCTTCGACTTCGCTCTTCGGCTAGAATGACTAATGACTACTGACTACTGACTACTGACTACTGACTAATGACTAATGACTACTGACTACTGACTACTGACTACTGACTACTGACTACTGACTTCTTATATAACAGTTTTTTTGAATTATATCGCTGTAGCTAAAAAATATGACCGGGGAAATTTTAGTGCCTACTCGCGGCAAATTAGAACGCAGTCTTGCACAGGGAATTCAAGCTTTGTACCGCTCTCTACTCGGGAACCAAACGAGTCAGGCGCTGTGCAATCTTTTGGATAATAAATTAATAATTGTGATCGAAAATGCGATTACTCAGCCTGAAAAGTTGCTGGCTCAGAACGGTCAGGAAGATTTGGCTTCGCAGGTACGATCGCAATTAGAGTCGGTTCTGGAATTGCAACTGAAAGACTTAATCAAAGAAATTTTAGGTGTGGGAGTGACTGATTTGCTCAGCGATGCGACTTTGGAGACTGGCCGCACGGGAACCATAGCAATTTTGGAGTCTGCACCTAAAGTTCGCGATTCTAGTTCTAAGTCTAAAACTAAATCTGAAAAGGATGATAGTTGAGGTGGTCGCGGATAATAGTTTCTAAGTCCTTGATGTTAAAAGGTTTAGAAAGGTATGCAGTGCAGCCGGCTTCGAGAATCCGATCGCGGTCTTCTGCTTTTGCCAGTGCTGTGACAGCCACAATCGGAACATCGATCAGGTCGGGGTTTTGTTTGATGCGCTTGATTAATTCTATACCGTCTAGATCCGGCAGGCAAATGTCTAGTACGATGAGGTCGGGAAGTCGATCGGCCGCTGTCGCCAGAGCGCTGTACCCGTCAACGGCTCCGACGAACTCGCAGCCGAACAAATCCAGTATTTGCGTCAGCAGCTCTAAGTTGTCGTGATTGTCGTCTACCGCCAAAACTAGAGGACGGCTGTCAATCGCCGATTGACCGTTATTTAATGACGAGGATTCCAAAGTCTGATTCCAATTAGGGTAGTTCATAAATGCAGATCGAAAAACGATCGTCAAAGTTATCAGCGAGGCATTCCTCAAGTGGCGCTCTGGCACTCGAAACAGATTGGCTCGTATTTGTAGCTCTCAGACGATCGGTCTTTGGTCTAGCTCGATTGTACAATATCGCTGCTAGTTGGGGCAAAGACTGTATCAGTCTATCGATACCATAGCATCTCCATAATTTTACCGATCGAGAGCGCAAATTATCTACCTGCCCTTGCCCGTGCGTCAGCCTTGGCAAGCAGAGGCGATCGCCACCAAAAGTATTGCCAGAAAAGCCTTTTATTTTAATTACTTTCATTGTTCTCAACAGCGGCAGAGGCTTTGCTGAATACTACCTGCACAGTCCCGGAGGCAAAAAACCAGATTTCTCGGAAAAATCGTCGATCTATTCCGATAGATGCTTGACGCAGAAACCGGGTTTTCGACCTCGCCCCCGCGCAGGACTACCAACAGCAGACTGAGGTTAAAATCAGTAAATATACCTAAAGCAAGATTATAACAGATACAAATGTTTAACAATTTCCCCCTGTTGAGAGATACTTGTTGAGCAGATTTATATTTTAATGTTTGTAAGTAGTAATTATCGCAAATTTAGCAAATAAAGATATCAATTTTTACTTGTTGTTTACCGGATATTAATCTAGGAGATATTAATGACAATTGCAATCAGAGATGACCTGACTTACCTTTTGCTCAAACAGATTGGCAGCGGCAACGCCCAGGGAGAGTCGGCAATTAGGAATGCAGCAGAAAAGTATGTCGGTCGAGAAATAGCAGAAGCGGAATTGCTCGGTCACTTAGACTACCTCAACCAAAAAGAATTTATCAAAGCAGAGTTTAGCGGAGAGCCTTACGGAGGGACTGAGTTATTGCCGCCTTTAGTGGCATTTCAAAAAGCCGATTTAACCGAAAAAGGTCGCAAAATGTTGCAAAAAATGGAGACGAATCCTCCTAAGTCCCTGCATCAAGAAGGGTCAGCAGTTCCGATCGCCACTAAGGATATGCCCTTTTTGGAAAAAGTGATGCTAAACGGTAACATGGAGGATATTTTTGATGCCCGCGACATTACCGAATTGGTGTACCGGACAATGCGAGACTTGATGACAACAGAAGCAAGCGATCGCGTGGAAGCCGAACTGCACACAGAAGTTTTGCCGGCGACGGACGACAAAACCCTGCAAAAAGAAATAGCAGAGCTCTGGAAAGATACGAATCCGCTGGTGGGATTGCTGAGCCGGGTGCGTCCGCCTTGGCAAGGGCCTGCACCTTTTGTGATCGATTCCAACTTGTTTATTTTTCGGGTGGAACAAGAAGGTGGACTTCCTTCTGGGGTAAAACCGGAAACTGCGATCGCCGCCGTATTTTCGGCAACGAAGGATGAGTTGTCCGAGGAACGAATTCAGGAAATAGCGGGCTTTTTGCCGGACAGAATTCGGGAAATTTGGCAGTCGGCTTAACAGGATATTTCCGAGTATAAATACTTACAAACCGGGTTGAGGAACCAGCATTCTGTGCTATAAGTCAGAAGCAGGTCTCGTAAACCCGGTTTCTCCATGCCCACCAATAGGTTTGCAGTGAGGACTTTAGTCCCTCCAATAGGTTGGCAGTGAGGACTTTAGTCCTCATAAAAGTCTTTTGAGAAACCTGGTTTCTCACCGAAATTTGTCGGGAAATCAAAACGAGCCCCAGAAACCGAGTTTCTCGCTCCCGCGTTGAATAAATCCCCCAGACGCAGCGAAAGTGTTGTATTCTGTAATACAGGGCGAGTTAACACAGCGGCTCGCAAAAATGCTGTCAACAGCCGGAGATCAAAAGGGATGGCCCGCGCAAAAGTTAGAGCAATGTCAAGATCGACTCTCGAACAAGAAATTTTACTCAATCGCATTACTAATCGGATTCGCAACTCTTTAGAATTGCAAGAGATTTTGACGACAACGGCGCGAGAAATCCGCAGCTTTTTAGGGAGCGATCGGGTAAAACTTTATCGCTTTGAGGAAGACGGTAGCGGCGAGGTGATTGCTGAGTCGATCGACGGCGACAACTTGCCATCCCTGCTTGGTTTGCGCTTTCCTGCTGGCGACATTCCCAAAAGCGCCCGCGAAATGTTTGTCAAAGCGCGGCAGCGAGTGATTGTAGATGTCCAATTGCAGCATCAAACAATTAATCGGTTAGACTGTCCCGAAACCGGCAAAACTTTAGCAGTTGAAGATATTCGCTATTCTCCTGTAGACTCCTGTCACGCTGAATATCTCAAGGCTATGGGGGCGCTTTCTTCTCTGACTGTGCCGATTTTGCATCAAAATCAGCTTTGGGGGCTGTTGGCTTGTCACCACAGCCAACCGAAACGGTTTAACGAGCGAGAATTGAAAATGGTGCAGTTGCTGGTGGATCAGCTTTCAATTGCGATCGCCCAATCTTTTCTACTGAGTCAAGCCCGACAGCAAGCGCGCGACGAAGCCGTTGTCAACCAAATTAGCAGTCTGCTGCACTCTCCTCTGGAACTCCACGAAATTCGGCAAGCAGTTCTCGAACAAACTGTCAAGCATTTGCAAGGTTCGGGAGGGCGGCTGTACATTGCAGCCGAGTTTGGCGATCGGCCAGCTAAACTTTATACCTGGGGCCAGCAGCCACAGGATGCCGATCTTGAACTCAGCGAGTTTTGGCAGCAGATCATGGGGTTTGCCAACCAAGACGAGGGAGAAAAAACTGCAGGTAATACCAGCCAATTAGGTGTTTTTCAAAACCTATATTCCGAGCATTACAGTTCAACTGACACAAATATTTCCAATTTAATTGTACCTCACTTGTACGCGATTTCCGATATTTCTCAAGAACCTCAACTCAAATCTTTATCTGCAAATTTTATCGAAGCTGACATTCGGTCAGTTTTGGCAGTACCGCTGCAATACCACCAACAGTGCATCGGCTGTCTCACCGTTTTTCGCAGCGCCGTAGAAACCGAAATTTGGTGGGCTGGAAATTGCATTTCCGACGCGCGGAACGATCGTCCCCGACAGTCCTTTGCAGCTTGGAAAGAAATCAAAACCGGGGAAACTCAAAAATGGAGCGCCGAAGAACTGAAGCTAGCAAAATCTTTGGGGACGCACCTGTACATGGCTGCAATGCAGAGGCGCGTCGAGGCGATGATCCGACATCAAGCTTCTCACGACCAACTAACAGGTTTAGCGAACAGGTTGCTGTTTAATGAAAGGCTGTCTTTAGCTTTAGCTAACGCTCACCAAAACGCCGAAATGCTGGCGGTAATCTTTCTAGATTTGGACAGATTTAAAAATGTTAACGATACTCTCGGACACCCCGTGGGCGATTTGTTGCTGCAAGGTGTATCTCGGCGTTTGACTACCTGTTTGCGCGTAGGAGATTCGCTCGCTCGTTGGGGCGGCGATGAATTTACCGTGCTGCTGCACAATATCAACAGCCCTGAAGAAGCAATTAAGGTTTGCCAGGAAATTATCCACAGTTTGAGCAGTCCTTTTGATTTTGACGGGCTGGAGCTTTATACTAAGGCTAGCTTGGGAATTGCTTTGGCTCCTTACGACGGAGAAGATGCAGAAACTTTGCTAAAAAATGCTGATGCTGCGATGTACAGAGCTAAGCAGAAAGGTCGGAATAATTATCAGTTTTACACGCGGGCGATCGGCAATCAAGTCTCCGAAGAACTGAACTTAGAAAATCAGCTTTACAAAGCTCTGAAAAACTCAGAATTTGTGCTGCACTACCAACCGCAAATCAACTTAAATACCGGCAAAATAGTCGGACTGGAAGCTCTGATCCGCTGGCAACATCCCGAACGCGGCTTGATTGCTCCCGCTCGATTTATTCCCTTAGCTGAGGAAACAGGATTTATCTGTCAAATAGACGAATGGGTGATGCGGACTGCTTGCTTGCAAAATCGAGCGTGGCAGTTAATGGGATTGCCGCCGGTGCGGATAGCTGTGAATTTATCAGGACGCCAGTTTATGCAGCCTAACACGGTACAAATCATCGCTAAAATTTTGTCAGAAACCGAGTTAAATCCCGAATATTTGGAAATAGAAATTACCGAGAGCATTGCGATGACCGATGTGAATTTTACGGTGTCGGTATTGCTGCAGTTGCAGCAAATGGGAATTCACATTTCTCTGGACGATTTTGGTACCGGTTATTCTTCTCTGTGGTCTCTGAAAAACTTTCCGCTCAATAATTTAAAAATAGACAAATCCTTCGTGGCAGATTTGCTGAACGACAGCAGCGGTGCTACGATCGTCAAATTGGCGATCGCCCTGGGACAGGGTTTGAATTTAAAGGTGATTGCAGAGGGAGTGGAAACAGGAGAACAGTTGGCATTTTTGCAGTCGCTGCAATGCGAGATGGGTCAAGGTTACTTCTTTAGCAAACCATTACCGGTGGCCGCCGCCACCCAATTGTACCTAGAAAATCAACAGGGCAAAATACGTGGTTTCAATTAACAACCCGGAATCAAAACAAAAAAGGGCGCTGCCTAATTGCGGGATGATTTTGATTGTTGTGTAGGATGGGAGTCGGGCCCGAAGGCGTGTATTTTCAAAGCACGTACTACCAGAGGCAGGCACTCGCAGGGTGTACAGCAACGGCCACAGCGCGATCGGGCATTTTCGAGTGCCCAAATCATTGCTATTATTACCTCCTGCCTCCTGCTGTACTTCATAAACCAGGAATATGCTGTATTTCTTGGGTTCAGGGCATCGGTTTGTAGTGAGGACTTTAGTCCTCACTACAAACAAATTTGATTGTCCTTAAGATAGGTTAGGATCGAAAACTTAATAACTTAAACACCTCCTACACTCCTCTCTCCTGTAAGTTGCAAGAAAGAAGGAGGCAGAGCCTCCGGATCTGCATTACCAGGCAGAGCCTGGTAACGAGCAAAACAATCAACAGTCAGTAGGGGCGGTGCCAAGAGTGCCCGCCCTCTTAACTTAACAGTCAACAGTCAACAGTCAACAATTCCGGTATGAGTGCAAGCGGAATTGATATTACTGCCAAACAAACACTTTTGCTTCGTATTCCGGCAAGTCAATCATAATATGGTCATCGCCGGATTCAACATCATAATTTCCCGTCCATTCGTGCCAAGTTCCGTTGGCCGGGAAGTGGGGAACGCTGTAATCTGCCAGATAATTTTCCGACATATTCGCCACTACCACAACTCTCGAACCTTCATCGTTCCAGCGAGTGTAAGCAAACACTTTTGCGTCTGAATCTTCGTGGAAAAATTCAATGTTTTCTGTGTAAAGTGCTTGGTTATTTTTGCGTAGGTGAATCAATCCTTTGTAGTATTCCCACAAACCTTTGTTCATGTCATTTCCTAGCAGAGTCCAGTCGATTTTAGATTGCTCGATTGTTTTGGGTTTGTATTCGCCAAATTCTTCGCCCATCCAAATCAGCGGCACGCCAACTGCAGTCATTAACAGCGCAACTCCCAACTTCGCCCGCTTGAATGCTGCTTCATCCAAAATTCCGCGATCGCCCAATTCTGAGAATAGGCGATCGTGGTCGTGATTGCTCAAATAATTGACTACATTTGTAGCGCCCAAGAAACCTTGGCGCTTGCAGTCGATTATCTCTTTGAGCCGCTCTAAATCAAAATTATCGCCGCACAGTTGTGGAATCAGCGAGTGATAGAAACTGTCGTGCCAGCAGCCGTCCATCGGCCCGTCTATATTGGTGATGCTAGGATCTTCGGGAATGTATTCGGCAATAGTGTAAAACGGTTTTGGGCCGGCGACATTTTTGGCTTCTTGAACGATCCAGTGCATGAAATCGTAGTTGGCAATTTGTCGCGCTGCGTCGAAACGAATGCCGTCGAGATGGTATTCTTGAACCCAATAGCGGACTGCATCGCCGGCAAATTTGCGCGCTGGGTAAGTTCCTAACTTTTCGTCGTAAAATTCGTAGTTGAATTCCGGGCCCCAATTGTTGTCTGGATCGCGGGGGGCGTGGTGGTACCAATAATCGTGATCGATTTGGGTGAGGGGGCTGGATGATTCGGAGTGGTTGTAAATCCCGTCGCTGATGACGCGAATGCCGCGGGCGTGACACTCGTCTATGAGGTTTTTGAGTTCTTCTGTGGTGCCGTAGCTGGACTCTGCTGCGAAGAAGTAGCGGGGGTTGTAGCCCCAACTGTAGTCGCCGGGGTATTCTTTGAGGGGCATTAGTTCGATCGCGTTGATGCCGATATCTGCTAGGTAATCGAGTTTTTCGACTACGTGCTTGTACTTGCCGCGGGCGAGGGGATCTGCTTCGCCGCCGGAAAAGTCGGCAACGTGCATTTCGTAAATAATTAATTCTCGATCGGCAGGGAGGGGTTTGTCGTCGTGTTTCCAGACGTAGCTATCGACGATGCGATCGCCATTTTTGATCCTAACAACGGCGTTTTGACTCGGATCGTCAATGTCAGTCGCGTAGGGATCTACTAAATCTATCCACTGATCTGCTTCCAGAAACCAGCTTTTCGACTGCACGCGGAATTTGTATTGATAAACGCCATCCTCCAAATCTACTTTGGTGCTGAAATTACCTTCTTCATCCTTTTCCATCGGGATTTCTTCCCAATTAGAAAAACACCCCATCAAGGCAGCTCCTTTGTTGTAAGGAGCAAATAATTTGAATTCAATTGGAGCCGCCATAGTACCTCTTTTAGAATATTTCAGTAAGAGTTGATACTTTTAATTTCGCAAATGTAAGCGAACTCAGGCATCAGTCTGCGGATATAACTTTTTTAACTGCTCAACTATTCCTCAAAGCAGGGTATTTTGCCCTGGCTTCTGCATTTTGTGAAGTGAAATCGCGCCAGTATTCGTAAGTGCGATCGCCATTTGTTTTATTTGCGATCGTTCAATCTTAACTATTAGTAATGGTATGATTGTTTGACATCTATCTTAAGGTGTATTTACTGATAAATAATAACTTAAAATATCTGCACTGGGATAGATGCGGAGGTAAATAAGCTGTTGCTCATATAGATTGTGTATGGCGATTGAGGGTCCGATGGGGATCAGGGGAGAGGGGGAGAGAATTTGACGATTTTTGATTGTCATCAAAATATACAATGTTTATTTGCACAACAGCATATAGCTTTTTAATACTTAAAAATATCGCGGTGGCGATGGTGAGATTGCCGCCTATATTTCTGGCAGTAAGGTGCGCGTTGCACACCCTACTGGATCGGAGTAAGGCGCGCAACGCGCACCCTATGTTAACTACTTTTTAGCCTTTTGATAACGCTTCATCCAACCAAGCCAGAACGGAGGGCGAGAACGGCCGCCTGAGTGCGATCGTCAGCGCACAACTTGTTTAAAATATTGCGGACGTGAGTCTTGACCGTACCGACAGTAATGTACAGCTTTTCGGCGATCGCAGCATTGCTGTAACCCTGCACGATCAGTTCCAAAACTTCCAATTCCCGCTCGGTTAAAGGGTAAGTTTCAATGATGTGACTGAACTCGGGTTCGGCCGCCTTAATTGTGACTCTTTTGCCCTCAACCTTCGGTTCTTCCGGGGCCGACTCCTTCGTGCGAGCTTGTTTCAGAACAATGCGGGCGATCGCCGGATCGATCCAAGAGTTACCTTCGTGAGTTACTTTTACCACGTCTAACAACTGATCGAAGCTGATATCTTTCATGCAGTAAGAGTCAGCTCCGGCGGCAAAAGCTGCCAGCACTTCTTCTTCATTGTCCTGAAAAGTCAGAATCAAAATTTTGGTATCGGGATCGGACTCCGCTACCGATTTCTTGAACTTTTGTGTAAGTTCAATACCGTCAAAATCTGGCAAACCAATGTCTACAATTGCCACATCAGGCTTTGAAGATTGAAGCAGTTTCAATCCGTCTGTAGCGTTAGCTGCATCGCCGACAACTTCTATCGTGTCACGCTGTTGTAAAGCTGTGCGGATGCCGACTCTTGTCAGGTCGTGGTCTTCTATCAATGCAACGCGAATTTTACTCATGTTTCTTCCAATAGTCCCCTAAACTTTTAAAATATCGTCCACTGACTCAGCCAAACTGAGTAAATTTGAGAATGTGTGCTGATTTAGAGTTTGACAAGCCGCACATCTTGTTTAAGCATACTCATGCAGTCGCCAAGAATGCAAGTTAATTTTTAAGTTATTTTGCTGCGATCGCCAGCTTGCGCCCGATCGCGGGACGGTTCAACAGTTGACCGGGGACTGTCACCTCGTACTCGATCGCGAAGAGATTGTCAGCGAGGGAAATTAATTTTTCCTTTCTCCCTCCAAAGGGACGCTTTAAACCCATTTTTTTGCTGGTAAGCTCTCAATGTTTTTAACAGTTTAACTGAATTATGCCATTGTCCGCCCCTTGATAGAGGTAAAGATAACACTACTCAGATACATTTAAACTATAAAAACTTTTGATGCATTCGGGCAATCAAAATAAATAAAGCTAGTAGCGCGAGTCTTGAGTCGATGTTAGGGTTCAAGTTGAGTGCTTATTTATAAAAACCAGTTATGACTCACTATCACAGCAATAACTCTTTTCGCTCCGAGTTTTCCGACACGGAAGTATTACACAAAGTATCAGAAATAACTTCCCCCCAACGGCAAGTTTGGGACTGCAAAACTCAGGACGATCGCCTGCGATCGGCAATTCCTCACATAGTTTGGAAAGTAAATGCGAAGGGCTGGGCGACTTATTTAGGTCATGGCTGGGAGGAGTATACGGGGGTACCAGCAGCAGCAGCCTTGGGTTTCGGCTATTTAGCGCGCGTTCACCCAGAAGACCGTCCTCGTCTGTTGGCCCGATCCTCTTCGTTGGCGCAGCCCCCGCAGGGGCGGGCTTCGCTAACGCACACTCCTCAAACCCCTCCGCCAAGTTACGAAATAAAATTTCGTTTGTTGGCGCGCTGCGGCACTTACCGCTGGAACCTAGCCAGAGGAGCGCCCGCGAACCCACAAAGTCACGATATTTTAGAGTGGGTGGGAACCTACACAGATATGGACGCGATCGAACAAACTCAAGCCGGGACAGAAGCAGAACCAGAATTTTTGGGGCCCCAAGCGTGCTCGCAAGCTAACTTCCGAGCCGAAAATTTGTGCGAAAACAAGACGCTAACGCAGGCTGGGCAAGATTTGCAGGCGATCGATCGGTTTACAAATTTGTTAAGCCAGCGCGCGGGTAACTTGTCGGAATTGTTACAAGCAATCGCAGACGCGACTTTAGAGGCGATCGCCGGAGCTGAATTTTGCCTGGTAGCGCTCCCCGACTGCGATTGCAGCGGCCTCAAGCTCACCGCTGTCGGAGGCTCCCAAAGCTTTGAGAAAGGCAAAACCCCGCAGGTGCAAAACAACCTGCTGTTGAAAGCGTTTGCGACGGGAGAGTCGCAACTGTGCTACTCTGACTGCGACTCGGGATTCCCGGCGGCGACAATCGCTGCGGCGATCGAGTCGGGAGAAAGTGGGCGTTTGGGCGTGTTGGCCATCGGCACCGGCAAAGAGTGCGCGGCAATTGAGGGATCTGTGCAACTGCTGGCGGTAATGGGAAAACAAGCTGCGATCGCGATTAACAACGCGCGGGCGATCGAAAAATTAAAAAAGCAAGAACAGCTTTTAGAGTTGCAAAACGAGCTGTTAATTCGCCAGCAGGAAGAACTGGAAAATCAGGGCCGGCGCATTCAACAGCAAAAATTGCAACTGCTAGAAGCAGCGAAGTTAAAATCCCAATTTTTGGGCACCATGTCCCACGAATTGCTAACTCCCATGAATGCGATTATCGGCTTTTCTCAATTGCTGCTGCGCCAGCACAAACAACTGCTGACAGAGGCGCAAACAAAGATGGTATCGCGGATTTTAAATAATGGCAAAAACCTGCTAACCCTGATTAACGATATCCTCGAACTCTCCAAAATTGAGAGTTGCCGCACAGAATTAGAAATAGAAGAATTTAATTTAGCGCACTTAGTAATGGATGCCGCCCGGGAATTTGGAACTCAAGCCACTGCAAAGAATGTAGCAATGTCTGTCAGCGTCTGCTTGCAGGAGCGGTTGATAGTTAATGACAAGTGGCGGCTGCGGCAAGTTTTGGTTAATCTGATTTCCAACGCGATTAAATTCACGCATCAGGGCTGCATTTCGATTGAGGTGCGGGAATTAAATGGCGATCGGCTAAGTATCACAGTTCGGGATACAGGAATCGGCATCTGTGAAACCGATCTGCCCAAAATTTTTGACAAATTCCGCCAAGCCGACCAAACCGCAGCCCGCGCTTATCCAGGTACCGGTTTAGGATTAGCGATTTGTACTTCTTTAGTTCAGATGATGGACGGCACAATTGCCGCAGAAAGTCAACTAGAACAAGGTTCGACATTTACGATCGAAATTCCGCGCAAAATTAATGCTCAACTCTAAAAAAATGCAGGAAACAAAAGGAAGAAGGAAGTCGGGTCAGATCCTTTTTGATAGCATCAAAATTATATAGTGCTGTCCCCGAAGAGCGAAATCGATGTCGCTCTTCGGGGACAGCACTCTCAAGGATGCAAATCTACAATTCTGATGCTACCGAATTTGATATTGGCGATCGTATTATGTGCGATCGATTACCAAAACAAAAACATTCCTAGATTGCGGACTCGCATTCCGCAATCTAGGAGCGTACTCGCATTCCGCACTGCAAACTAACCTATCTGTGCGGTTAATCGCTCGGACAGGATTCTGCGTTTAGCTCGAAGCGGTTTTAACAACCGACTAAAGACTAGAAGTTTTCCCAACTTCAGCCTGAGTAGCAATTGGTTTAACATCGGTGTGGCCCATATTATTAGCTACATCGCGCAGCACCGAAATTTGCTGTTCAAAATCAAGACCTTCAATTTCACCCAACAGGCCATTGACAGCCTCAGTTGCCTCATATCCTTCGGGGATATCGACAATTTTAGCACCCATACCAATAGCCCAAGCATACCAAACCACCAACTGATTATTAGCAGTTAAAGCTCCGTAATCGCGAGAATAAGGGGTGTCATCGCGGTTGACAATAGCTCGCATTATATTCAGTTGTTCATCATCAGAAAGGTTGTAAAAATCACCTAACAGCACGGGAGCTAATTCTGGCTCTGCGGCTTGGGGAGCTGCTGGTGTAATTGAATCTCCCATTTCTTCATAAATAAAATAGAGCAGCGCCAGTTTTTCATCTGTACCCAACCCGTTGATTTTCTGAACTATCTTTTGAGTGTCGTTGGAGAGAGAGTGAGAATTGGTTTCGGCGGGTGAGTTCATAAATAAGTTCCTTAAAAATGCTTCCAGAATATATAAATATCAAGATTTGTAAGTACAAGTCACCATCCTCTAGAGGTAATGTGATTTAAGATTTGAGATTTTTGATTTGAGATTTTTGATTAGCAAATGACTGATTTTATAAGGGTTTGGGGTACGGGCTGGCGGTTAGATGAGTTTTTTATACGGGCGTAATGTTTAGCCACCAGTAGTCAAAAGTCATCCTTAAGATAGAAGCCACCGATACATCTGCAGATAGATGAAAAGGCTGCGAAATTAAATTATTATTTAAATATTGAATTCTTAAATAAAACTAGCAAGGAGTCCGATATGTCTGAAGTCAGTAAAGAAGCAAATAACTCTCAAACATTTGACGCTCAGCAAATAACTGAAAATGTGGAAGCTGGAGAACAAAAGTTGCAGAATGTTGATGTATCGGCAGACTACGAAGCTTCCAAAGAATTCAGCGTTAGTGAAGTCGATCGCACAAGTGCAGGTGCCAAAGCTGCCGCGGCTGCAACTAAGCCTAAATTTGATGTTCCCGCTCCTAAAGATATCCCAACATCGGCAAATTCAAGCAGCAAGCCCGATGATTTTCGGGCGATGGCTAAGGAAATTAAGCCGGCAGGTGCAGCGGGAAATGTTACCGACGATTTGGTAGAGAAGGCGATCGATCTCGGTACTCCTGGCAGTTAATTGAGAAATGCTCAATCCTCGACACATAATATCAATTCCGGTTGCACTCAGACATGATGTTAACTGTTAGCTGTTAGCTGTTAGCTGTTAACTGTTAGCTGTTAGCTGTTAGCTGTTAACTGTTAGCTGTTAACTGTTAGCTGTTAACTGTTAACTGTTAGCTGTTAATTTACTCTTCCGATGAAGAGAGGATTTCATCTAATACCAATTTCATAAAGTAGCGCTAGATATTAGCTCCCCCATACTTTGGGGGGGCTAAGACTTCATCAGCACATCTTTAGAAAAATGTTATATAGCGGTTCTCACAAAATTGAGGTATGCCCTATGCCCGGTTTGGCCTATGCCCCATGCCGGATAGTACCTCATTTTTCGCTTGAAAGGCTATACCTATGAAGTTTTAAGTGTCGCTAATTGATTGATTTTAAGTCGATCGCCCGACAAATCTTGCTCGCAGTGCGATCGTCCAAAATTTCAATTACTAAGTCTACCCGATCGCCCTCCAGCATCGACTGCATAAATAACTCAGGATGCAGCGCTTTCCAGAAATATTCAACAAACCGATTAATTTCGGCTTCCGACATTCCCGACTTACCCTGCGCCATCATTTCCCGTTCCGCCTGATTGCGCCACACTTGAGAAAGGCGGTAATCTCGGGGATACAAAAGCATCAACCGATCTAATCGGTTCCACAGCGGCAAATAGTCGTGGAGCTTCGCATTCATATCGCGCGCAAACTGACAGTCAGCCTCTGTAGAAATCGGAAACGGCGCAGTTGCTAAAAACTCGTTCAATGTGGCATCAGCGACTGGATTTACGCCGACAAACCAACCTTCAAACAGTACAATATCCGCACCGCAAATAATTTCGGGTTGAGTTCTGTCTCCCGCACCACCCCAGGCAGATTTGTCAAACCGGGGAATTTCTATATTTTTAATTATATCTGTTTTCGGGAAATCGGATTTTAGATTATCAACTGCTGCTAATTCGCTAGTTTGTGAACCGCGCAACTTGTCTAAAACTGCGATTCCCAAGTCAATATCGTGAGTTCCGGGGGGGCCGCGCCAAATTAAACGGGGGTCTGCTTTTTGGAGTTGTTGGCGATCGGCATAAGTCTTGTAAAGGTCATCTAAAGAAATGCTGACCGTAGAATATCCCATTTTTCCCAGAATCACCTTCAAAACTTGACATAAAGTCGTTTTCCCGGTTCCTTGACTGCCTAAAATGCCTTGAATTAGAGGACGGTTGAAACTTTGTTTTTCAGTAGATAATTGGATTGCTAGCGGCAGCCAAAGATTCCACAAAGTTTCGAGAAAAATAGTTGACTTGAGCGGGAAAGTATGCAATTCGTCAAGCAGAGCAAAGAATAAATCGCTTTTGTGACGGACAACATCGGCTGCTGAGTCGGGAGTAATGTTAAAAGCGCGCAATCGCGCCTCATCCGCAAGTTCCCAAACTGCCAGCAATTCTAACTCGCGGGCGCCGATTTTTTTGAGTGGGCGATCGCCAGTTATCCATGCTTCTAAAATTTCTACAGGATTTAAGTTTCGATCCATCTGCTTAAAAATATGGGGCGGACACTCGAAAGCAAGGCCTCTAAAACTCAATACTTGTTAAGAACCAAGCTTGAAAGCTTCCACAAATAAATTATAAGTAACACCAATTTTCAGAGCTTGGAGCATTTCCAGCCATAAATAACGAGTTCCTTGCCGCTGCCAACGAT
This sequence comes from Tychonema sp. LEGE 06208, assembly GCF_015207505.1. Lineage (GTDB taxonomy): Bacteria > Cyanobacteriota > Cyanobacteriia > Cyanobacteriales > Microcoleaceae > Microcoleus. Next base: position 2,105 of record NZ_JADEWT010000054.1, on the reverse strand, counting down.
AAAGCAGCAGGCTCACCAATTCCGTCCACAATACCAACAGCGCCGCGGCGATAATATCCCAATCAGAGGATTGTCCGGCGATCGTCGAAAGAGCAGTTCCCAAAAAAGTGCCGAACAGCAAGCTAATGAGCAAAAGCGAAATCCGCCGCCAAGGATTGCTCGCCCAGCGTGCGAATTGCTCGCCCAGAATGTCAAGCAATCTGTTAATTCGGGTATTCTGCATAGTCGTTAAAAATTATACTGATGAGTTAAAAAATGCGGGTCGAGAGCGACTCCAAATGTTTACCGGGTGTGTCGGCCCCCATCTAAAATTTAAAATTTAACATTTAAGATGGTATTGAGCGATCGCCACGACTGCATTAGCTTTGGCGATCGAAGGTCAAGCCCTCCTCTTTGCTAGCAAAGACGCTCGCTTGCGATCGGTCAACTAATTAAGTGTATCTGTATCTTGTGGCAAAGCAGCCCCAGGCTCTATATTCCAAGTAGTTATGACTAATTGCACCTGTGCGAACTATATGTTTAAGAATAAAACTTATGAAGCTTAAAATTTACCAGATTTTTATTGGATTGTCGATCGTCCTAATGATAGGAATGTTTCTGGGACGCTTTGAAATCACGATCTCCAACGGTGCAAATCAGCCCAGCGATCTACCGAACGCAGCCACCGCACTCCCCCCAATACCCCCCGTTTCTCCAGTTACCACAGCCTCGGCAGATACCGCAAACGAGCCAAAACCCGACTCAATAGCAGCGCCCCGCGAGTCAGAGGAGGAATTGCTTGCCTCAATCCCTGCAAATATTAAAGCCGCCGGCATTCTGCGCGTCAGCAACCGCAGCGAACACCCAGTGCGAGTAGCCCTGCTGTCGAAAGGCAAAGCCGAGAAATCCTACGGGAAACCGGCACACTGGGATTTTGCGCCGGGGGAAGGAGGCGACAAGGGACTAATGCTATCGCTGCCGGATGGCAAGTTACAAGTCAAACGGGGAGACATTGTGGTGGTTTTTGCTCAAGATGGTTCCCGCCGCTACTGGGGGCCTTACGTTGCCGGGGAGACAGCCTCGCCCGCTTGGAACAGCACAGCGGAGGAATGGCAATTAATTTTGCAGCCTTGAAGGCTAGTCAGTAGTCATTAGTCAGTAGTCAGTAGTCAGTAGTCAGTAGTCAGTAGTGCGGTCGCCTCCGAGCTTTCGGTACAACGTCAGTAGTCATTAGTCATTAGTCATTAGTCATCAGTCATTAGTCATTAGTCATTAGTGCTGTCGCCTCCGAGCTTTCGGTACAACGTCAGTAGTCATTAGTCATTAGTCATTAGTCATTAGTCATCAGTCATTAGTCATTAGTCATTAGTGCTGTCGCCTCCGAGCTTTCCGTACAACGTCATCAGGCAGAAGGCAGAAGGAGGAAGGAAATCGGAGGAAGACATACACAGCCAGCTTTGTGGCGAGCCATATTTGATATTTCATTAGGTGGATTTACTTAGCTGCGGCCCGATATTTTGGTTGAGAAAGCCGGTTTTTTCGGTATTGCTGAGCGTGGTGCAAGATTTGATTTGAACCGGATTCGATCGAGTTTCGAGTTTCGAGAAAGCAAATCTTTCGGTAGACTCTCTAATGCGAGTTAAAATTTTAAATCTAAAATCGCAGGAAGTTTGGGTGAAGGAAGTTATTAAAAATTTGTCAGAATATCGCAAGCACCGCCCGTTAGCACCTTTGTTACTGTCGCTGTTGTGGCTGGGGGCGATCGGCTTCGTAGCTTTTTTGTGGAATCTTGGCAACATTGGCTTAGTTGACGAAACCGAACCGCTGTTTGCCGAAGCCGCCCGTCAAATGACGGTGACAGGGGATTGGATCACTCCTTATTTCAACGGCGAAACCAGGTTTGACAAGCCGCCGCTGATTTACTGGCTGATGGCGGTGGCTTACCGCACTTTGGGAGTTAACGAGTGGGCTGTACGTCTGCCGTCGGCTTTGTGCGCGATCGCCCTTACTTGTCTCGGATTCTATACTCTATCGAAGACAGAAGGAAGTTCGGCAACGGATTCTGTAGCGGATGTAGCGGATGTAACGGAGAAGTCCAAGGGAATATTTTCCCCTGTCTCTTATAA
>NZ_JADEWT010000053.1 GCF_015207505.1 Tychonema sp. LEGE 06208 | reverse complement strand
CCCCGAAAACGGCCCCCCAAGCTGCACCCGCTTGTAAGCCTCATAAATCGCCTCTAAAGCAGGCTCAGGCAGCGGCCCTTGTCCGCCGTAGTTAAAATAAGCTTTATTGGCCAAAGCTGAAAATTGTTGCCGGTGATTGTCCTTTGTCATTTTTTTTGGGGAATTATTGATAACGTTAATATTGCATAAATGTCGATCGTCCAAAACCTCTCTAAAAAAGGTTTCTTCTTCCTTCTTCCTCCGCTAGCATCTCTTTTGGGCATTTGTAGTGCTATTTGAACACAGTAAGTCGTCCTGAAACCTACTTTTTAGATGCCGCATAAATCCTCCCGACTAATGACTAATGACCAATGACCAATGACTAATGACTTCTAATTATTCTCTGCCTTGCGAATACTAAATGTTAATAACTGACAAACTGCTACTTTCCTATCAACGATGCAATCTCCGAGCATTTTTAGACACCTGCGGAGACTGGAAACAACTAGATCCCCCCAGCGACTTTTTGCTGAAACTGATGCGCGACAGCGCCGCATACCAGCAGCAGGTTTTGGAACACGAGACTTACCAACAACCATATTATCCTAGAGGGGATTGGGAAGCTGGCGCGATCGCTACATTGAGTTTAATGCAGCAAGGAGTCGATCGCATTTACCGAGGAGTTCTAATCCAAGGCGAATTGGGCCAAACCAACGGTAAATTAACTTCTATGGTAGGAATTGACGGTCAATATTTCTCAGATACGGGGGAAGTCTCCCAAACTAATATTCATCTTTCATCCTCCACTCCGCACTCTTCAAATATTACCCTCGTCAGCCGCCCGCATTTATTAATCAAACAGCCAGGACAATCCAAATTTGGCGATTGGAGTTACGTTACTGCCGATATTTGGCTCAGCAAACGACCAAAGCTAGACTATCAAATTATTGCAGCTTTTCACGCCAGAATATTAGCGGCCGTGCAGGGAAAAATCCCCGAATCTGCGTGGCTAATGCTGCGAAAAAAAGGGTTTTGGGAAGTGAATATCGATCGGCGAAATCCTCAGATGTTCGAGATATTAGATCGCTGCATTCAGATGATAGAAAATATGGATAAACCCGAAGTGTTCATTTCCCGCCAAAAATGCAATCTTTGCGGTTGGTATACTACTTGTCATGGGGAAGCAGAATCTATTAAACATCTTTCGCTATTGCCCGGAGTTACTGCCGGCCGCTATGCTAGACTAAAAACTCTAGGAATTACTGATGTAGAATCTCTCGCTAATGCTAATTCCGAATTGCTGGCCGATTATCCAGAATTTCCCGACAGAGTTGCTTTTGATGTGGTGCGGCAAGCTCAATCTCATTTGTTAAATCAACCGCTGTTGCGGGAAGAAGGAAGTTCGGCAACGGATTTTATAACGGATGTAACGGATGTCAGTTCGATGGAAGTCGGAAGAGGGAAGAAGGAAGAAGGAAGGCACGACACGGATTTTGACATGGATACACGGATCAAGGATATAGAAGAAGGTAGAAGTGAGAATTTAGAACAACTTAACTTATCTGAAATAGTACCAGATATTGTAGATAATATCTTGAATGACATCACAGTTGAAGAAGTAAAAATTAGAGAAAATAAACCAGCAGCACCAGCAAAGCCTGCGCCTATTCTCCGCAGCAAACCAATTCCCTATTCTCAATCTGTTTTTTTGTCGGTAGCCCCAATCGAACTCTATTTTGACATTGAAGCGGAACCGGAGATGAATTTAGATTATCTCCACGGAGTCTTAGTTGTCGATAGGTACAACAAAACTGAAAAATTCCACGGTTTTCTGGCAGAATCAGCAGCAGAGGAAGGTGCAATTTGGGAGCAATTTTTAGAATTAATGTGGGCTTATCCTATTGCTCCGATTTTCCACTTTTGCGACTACGAAGTCAAGACTTTTAAACGCCTAGCTAAACTTTACAATACTCCAGCTTATTTGTGGAAACCAGTGCTGAAACGGTTTGTAGATATTCACAAACAAGTGACGCAAAAGGCGATTATGCCGGTGGAAAGTTATGCACTCAAACCCATCGCCCGCTGGTTGGGTTTTGACTGGCGCGATGCTAAGGCTAATGGGGCTCAGTGTGTCTGTTGGTACGATGATTGGCTCAAAACTGGCGATCGATCGATCTTGGAGGCGATCGTCCGCTACAATGAGGACGACTGTCGCGCTACTTATGTGGTGAAAGATTGGTTGACTAATTTTTTGCTGAATCAGAAACGGTGATTTTATGATTAAACGAACCGCGAAGGCGCAAAGGGCGCGAAGTTAGAAAGAGAAGATAGTAAGATGCGAAAGTCAGCAAAAATAATTATATTTATTTCCTGTTTTTTGATAGCAGCAACTGTGGCAATTTTGATAAATTTGTCAGTCCAATCTTTCGCCCTTACCAAAATAGATTTTATCGGCAGAGCAATATTTCCTACTGGTTCTCCGTTTCAGGGGACGGAGATTGGCGGACTTTCGGGGATTACCTACGATGCCGAAAAACAAGTTTATTATGCCATTTCGGATGACCGCAGCAGCAAGGCTCCGGCTCGCTTTTATTCTCTCAAAATAAACTTGAAATCGGGTAAATTGGAAAAAGAAAATATTGAATTTACTGGTGTCACTACTTTATTAGATGAAAAGGGCGAAAGTTTTCCGAGTTTAAGTTTAGATCTAGAGGGGATAACTTTTGCGGGCAATAGCGTGTTTGTTTCTTCGGAGGGAGATGTCGATCGCCAAATCAATCCTTTCATCAAAGAATTCTCCCTCGACGGTAAACTGCTCAAAACGCTGCCAATTCCCGATCTATTTTTGCCAGACGACAAAGGCACTAAAGGCATTCGCAACAATCTATCCTTTGAAAGTTTGACTTTAACTCCCGATCGCCAATATCTATTCACCGCCACCGAAAACGCTATGGTACAGGATGGCGCCGTGCCTTCTCTGGAAAAAGGCAGCCCGTGCCGGATTCTGCGCTACGATGCGTTAAGCGGCAATCCAGATGCCTCCTTTGCCTACATCACCGAACCGCTACCCCCTGGTGCAAATCCTGTGGGAAAATTCACTACCAATGGTTTAGCGGATTTGTTGGCGATCGACGACAAGCGCTTGCTGAGTTTAGAGCGTGCTTTCTCCCTGGAAACCGGCGTTACTGTTAGGCTATTTGAGGTTTCTTTGGAAAAAGCCGATCGCATAGAAGGGATAGAAAGCCTCAAAAGCAGTCGGGGCGAGGTTTCTCCCGCTCAAAAACGGCTGCTGCTGGACTTGGAAACCCTAAAAATTCCCCTAGACAACATTGAGGGGTTGACATTCGGCCCGGAGTTAGCCGATGGTAGCAGAGGTCTGATTTTGGTCAGCGACAACAACTTCAGTCCCCTACAAGAGACTCAGATTTTGGGCTTCCAAATAAAAGTTCAAAAAACCTCTTGACAAAAGGTGAAGTTATAGGCATAATAGAAATTGTGCCTGAAAGAACGGCAAAACGAGGGACAGTAGTTCAATTGGTTAGAGCACCGCCCTGTCACGGCGGAAGTTGCGGGTTCGAGCCCCGTCTGTCCCGTTCTCTCGTAAATATAAAGTTTAAGCAGTTCAGCTTTGTAAAAAAGCTGAACTGTTTTAATTTATACTCAAGGATAACTCCTTGTACGATCGGCAAGCGCAGTACAAGGCTGGATTCTAACCAACTGCAGAAGGTATATTGTGTCAGTACGCACAGAACTGCTACTCCGTCTCAGACAGGAAGTTCTCGGCCCGAGAGAGTCTTGTTTCGAGGTGTTACCCAGCACCCAAGACCCCCGTAATGAGTTCATCACCGGTGTCCTGATCCCGCGAGATGCTAGCGAGGAGGATGCTAAGGAAATTGAAGGAGAGGCTGAAACTTTAGGGACTGGGATAGATGAATGCGGCGATGACGATTCCGACGAAGAATCCCCAATTGCAGCAGCAGCCCCGATTTTAGATCCCAAGTCTTTACCCCGTTCTATGGGGATTTCTTTTATTGTCCGCGCTACAGATACAGGGAAACCGCAGATAGCTTTTTGTGCAACTTGGGCGCGGTATCAAGATCAAAAAGATCCGCAGGGAAAACAAGTTTTCAGGCGAGTTCCACATTGCTACCTAACTCCGGAAATAACACCTATTTCCGAATTTTTACAAATCCCCGAAATAGATGCGGTTAGAATTACTCTTCGCAGCGCGCGGCGGGGTGACAATACTTACAAAGTATCGATTTACCTAGTTAATGAAACTTCTCTGATTGACCCGATGGAAGAGTCGGGAAAACGGCGGTTTCAGACAGGCGATATGATTTTTCAGCCTCAAATTCGAGTCCTTTGTGCAGAAAATACTGAACTTTTACCTTTTGATAGTTTTGAACCGGCTGCGGAGGTTCCTGCGGCGGGAAGTCTTGAAGAAGAAGATGAATCGTTAGCACTCATATATCGAGAGTATCAAGCTTACGCGCGGGGTCATTTGTGCGCTGCTGTTTGGGCAGAAATAGACCCCGAACGTCCTTGTCAGGTAGAAAATCCCTTGCTGTGGATTGACGCAGAAGTTGTCGATTCTGAATACGGAAAAGAGCAGCGGCAAAAGTTTGCTAAACCTGAATGCCGAACAGAATATGTCCCTTGTTATCCGATTCAATCTCCAGAAATTGATTGGGATTTGGAAACTGGACATCCTCCTGAACTCAGGACAACTGCATTAGCCCAAACCTGGAATCCGATCGCAATTCGGGAGGCGCTGCAACCTCTTGTCCATGGATATGCAGCTTGGATAGGTCAACAAGCCACAGCAGTCGATCGCTTGGAGAGTAGATATCGCAGGGCCGCTAACCGACACTTAGCAACCTGCCGTCAAGCAATGGCAAGAATTCAAGAAGCGATCGATCTGATCGCTGAGGATGAGGAAGTTAGGCTGGCTTTCTGTTTAGCTAATAAAGCAATTGATTTGCAGGCTTCTTGGAAGGGTAAGAGAGATGAATTTAGATGGCGACCTTTTCAACTTGCTTTTGTGTTAGTGAATATTCCGGCGATAGCCAATCCACTCCACCCCGATCGCGCAACTTGCGACTTATTAGCATTTGCGACTGGCGGCGGCAAGACTGAGGCGTACTTGGGTTTAGCTGCTTTCACTATGGGATTGAGAAGATTGAGATCTCAGAAAGATCCCGAGGGCGATCGCACCGGACACGGTATTAGCGTCATTTCTCGATACACCCTCAGACTCTTAACAATTCAACAGTTTCGTCGTGCTTTAGGCTTAATTGTCGCCTGTGAAGTGTTGCGAGTTGAAAATTTAGGAACCAGTGCACCTGTCGGTTGGAGACCTCCAAAGTGTAGCTTGAAAGATAGTAACATTTGGGGAACTACGCGCTTTTCTGCCGGATTGTGGGTTGGGGGAAGTGTTACGCCCAACAGTCTAAAAGGATCGTCATATCTCAGGGCGGGTGCTATTGATGCCCTCAAAGGGCAAAAAGCAGAGGGAGAACCTGCTCAGATTCTTAACTGTCCTTGTTGCGGCTCAATTCTAGCTATTCCCAAAGATGGTTTGGGTGCAAAACAAGACGGACATACTATTTATTTGGTCATCAAAGGTGAAGTTAAACCCAGCTTACTTGCTCGCCACGTTATACCTTTAGAGGAAATGGCAAAAGCTCCTATTTTTTCTGTATCTAACAACAGCAATGCTGAAGGTTATATTACACTATCAATTAATTTTAATTTAAAAGAAGGTGTCAGACTTTTATCGGGACAATTAGATGATTGGTGGAGAACTCAAGTAAAACCTCACTCAATCGATACAGAATTAGTTGCTTTCAGAATTAGCAGGTCGGGATATTTTAAGAAAGCTTATCAAGGCAGCCGCGGTGCCGAAAATATCGAAAATTTTGAAATTTACTGTCCCAGTCCCAACTGCTACCTAAACACGGCTAAGCAATGGAATGAAAAAGTACCCATTCAATTTAACCAAACATCTAAGCCTCTCTTCAACATTTCTAATAAATTGGTTTGGGAAAATCCAATAGCAGCTTTCAAACAAAGCTCGCACTCTTCCAGAATCCCAATTTCAGCATTTACAGTAGACGACCAAATTTATTCGCGCATTCCTTCTTTACTGGTTGCTACAGTAGATAAATTTGCCCGTTTAGCATTTGAGCCAAAAGCAGGCTCTCTTTTTGGCAACGTCAATCGCTATTGCAGCAGAGAAGGTTACTACCGTGCGAATGCAGGAGTTGAGTCAACATCTCCTCAAAAGCATAAAAAAGATGTGCATCCGCTGTTACCGCCCGACTTGATTTTACAAGACGAGCTGCATTTAATTGAAGGCCCATTAGGCAGTATGGTAGGGCTTTATGAAACGGCTGTTGATACTTTGTGCGAACAAATGTATCGCGGTCAAATTGTCAAACCTAAATATATTGCCTCTACTGCAACGGTACGACAGTCTCAATCCCAAATACAATGCCTGTTTGACCGCAATGTATTTCAATTTCCACCGATGAGTCTGTCAGCAGCAGATAGCTTTTTTGCCAGAACGCCAGCGAATGTTCACCCCATAGATACTGATGAAAACGATCGACATCCTAGCGGTCGCCTGTATGTTGCTGTGTGTGCTCCTGGTAAGGGCGCTCAAACTCCGATTGTTCGGCTGTACTCGTCAATGCTCCAAAGTATTTGGGAACTGAGACAAGGAGAATATAATGACACAGATTGCGATCCGTACTGGACGCTAGTTGGTTATTTTAATGCGATTAGAGAGTTAGCTGGAGCCTTGACTCTTTACCGCCAAGATATTGCGGAACGGCTGAAGTATGTTGCAGATATTAAAGGAGTTGCTCAACGAGAGTTAGGCGAAGAAATAGAGCTTTCCAGCCGCAAGGATTCGACGGAACTGCCAGGTTTATTGAGCAGCCTCGCCCAATCATTGCCTGAAGCCAAAGATATTGTTTTGAGTACGTCAATGTTTGGTACAGGTGTTGATATCGATCGCCTAGGTTTAATGATTGTCAACGGTCAGCCGAAAACTACTTCATCCTACATTCAAGCTACAGGTCGAGTCGGTCGTTCTCAAGGAGGTTTAGTCATTACTTTCTTCAGAGCTAGCCGTCCGAGAGACTTAGACCATTACGAGTTTTTTACTGGGTATCACAGAGCTATTTATCGCTATGTTGAACCGATTACAGTCACACCATTCGCTGCTAGGGCTAGAGAGCGAGGTATGGGGCCCGTAGCCGTCGCATTGCTGCGCCAAGCCAGAGAAATTCAGAATGTACCTGTTTTGGCGGAATGGGCGGCAAGGAGCAATGCTTCTGTGATGCAAAATAATCGCAAAGCGGAGGAATTAGAGGCGATCGATCAAGTAATTAACAGGCGATCGCAAATTCAACTGCCAATTCGCCGCCCGCCAGAAGATCAGGTCGATCGCGAAGTGCGAGCAGGCTTCGATCGCTGGAAAACAGTCGCAGAAAATGAAAACAATCTGGTTTATGAAGAATATGCGATCGATAAAGATCCAACCAAGCCCGTTGTCTTAGGAGATGAGCAACATCAAGAACGAAACTTTTCCGTCGTCTATCGGAATGCTCCCCAGTCATTGCGCGACGTAGAAGGAATGACACGCTTTGGTAGCATTCCCTCAAATTATCGACAAAACTCAGAAAATCAACGAGGTTAATTATGGCATCAAAAGGTCAATCTCTGCGGCCTTCACAGTACATTACAACTTTTGGGCCCGGCAGCATTCTGGAAACGCCAGACGGCCCAGTTGCGATCGCCTCTCCCAGCCATTCCCGGCTATTTGATAATAGTCATCCTGAGATTTATGAAATTCGAGACTTGCGGCTTTCACAAACTTTGTTGAATAACAAAAAAATCTTTCGGCTACCATCTAACGCTGAATTAGGATACAAAGAAAATTTAGTGGTATATAACGCTTATAATTTTCCGAGGTGGTCTCTGTGTCCAAATCACGGCATTCTTTACAGATACGAAAATCAGTCTTTAATAGATTGTCCTGACTGTCCCAAGAAACGCACATGGGTAGACGCATGGGCGAAGTCTCGCGAAGAAGCCGTTCGCTTTGTTTTAGCTTGCTCCCACGGACACGTTGATGAAGTTCCTTGGGCCTCGCTCATGAAACACACGGCTAAATGTTCTGGTTCAAGTTTCTACAAGTGGCAAGGCGGTGGAGGTGCCATCAAAAATATTCAGATTACCTGTCCAAATTGTGACGCTAAACAAAACTTTGGAAAGGCTTATTCTAGAAAGTTTCCATGTAGGGGTAAATTTATAGAACGAGGCTCAGAAGAAGGTACTGGATGTGGAAAGCCAGCCAAAATAATTCAACGCGGTGCTGCTAATTTGCGAGTTTCTGAAATCAGGTCTGCACTGACAATTCCTCCATTAGATACGGCTTTACACCGCCTCCTTCAAAGTCGTGCTGTCTTAGATGTTCTTGTTGCCGTACCTGTAAATTCTAAAAATCAGCTAGTACAGATTTTGAACAACTTAGTTAAAGGAAAGCGCCTCGATCCCACAATTACTGAAACTATTAATCAGTATGATGAGGCGGAAATTATGGGAGCGATCGCTGACATTTTAGGCGAAATAAACAATTCCGAAGAAATAACAGAAGCAACACTGAGAAAAGATGAATTTATCAGCTTGCAAAATGCAGCTTGTGACGGTGCTCCTCCTCAGCGTTCCGATAAACCAGGAGGGCCGAATCAATTTGAAGTCTACATCGAAAATGTGAGGCAATTCAACTTAGATTCAGGTCGAATTTTGAGGATAACACCGCTAAGCCGATTGCGAGTAGTAATGGTACAAATTGGCTACACGCGACCAATTGATGCAGACAATGAAAAAAATCAGCCGAAAATTGTCCCGGTTGAATACGTGCCTCCAAACGAGCGTATTGCTTGGCATCCTGGAGTTGAATTGTTTGGTGAAGGAATTTTTATCGATTTTGTATCAGACCGCGAACCTCAAGGAATTTCCGAGCATTTCCCTTTACAAGGAGAAGCCCCCAATCGCTGGCGACGCGCCTATAATGCACCCGAAGGCTACCGAAAAATCAAGGCTATGCCAGGAACTAAAGAAGAGTATTTGCATCCTGTTTTTGTGTGGTGGCATACACTCTCTCACCGTTTAATCACAGCACTTTCAGTTGATTCTGGCTACTCTAGTGCGGCCATACGAGAACGAGTTTATACCTCTACAGTTAACAATAAAACAACAGGAGGTGTGCTGCTTTACACTGCTCAATCGGGCGGCGACGGGACACTGGGAGGATTAATCGGTTTAGTTCCCCATTTCGATCGCATTCTTAAATCTGCTCTTCGCAATATAGATGCTTGCTCTAATGACCCGATTTGTATTGAAGAACAATTTGGAGAAGACAAGGTAAACGGTGCTGCTTGCTATGCGTGTCAGTTAATTTCTGAAACTTCCTGCGAACACAGAAATACTTTACTAGACAGGGGATTGTTACTAGACAATTTACCGTAAAAAATCTCGCATACTTGCATAGTAGGATTGTACTTGCTCGACAATAGGTTTGGCTATCGCCTCAGCTAAAAGAGGCGGCACAGAATTACCAACTAACTCAAACATTCTAGTCATAGGTGCGTCAAATACAAAAAAATCTGGGAAACTTTGCAGTCTTGCAGCTTCTCTGACAGAAATACTTCTAGTCTGAGTTGGATGAATATAAGCTAAACAGTCTTTCTGCATATGTGCTGTTAGTGTCCACGAAGGTTTATGCGATTCTAAGCGTCTGTACTTGTCCTCAAAAATTTGATCGCTATAGCGTTTAAGATCGTCAGGTATATTTTTATATTTTCCTCCTTGAGGCATGATGCTAAATATATACAAATCTTTGTCATTGTGAGCGCGACAAAGATGATTCATTACTGTTGTGTCAGATTGGCTTCTCATCAATTTTTGATATTCGGATTGTGGTCCGCACTTGTAATCTGTGGCAGAGTCAACTTGCCTTGGTGCCGTATTTTTTGTTTTTAAGGACAGACATTTAGGCTCTAATTGCGGTAAATCTTCAATAGCTTCTCCCACAGAAATAGGAGAAGCTGTATTCGGTTCGGGAAACTCAAAATTTAGATTTAAATCCTTGCGCCGCCCGACGATGAACAGGCGTTTTCGGATTTGAGGCACGCCGTAATCAGAAGCTACTAAGATTTTTGAGCTAATATCATAGCCTGGATAGTCGCCATCTTTTTTGTGCAGTCCATTTTCCAAATCTTGGATCAAAGTAGGGAATATCCAGTGGCTGTTGAGATAATTAACATTTTCAATTACAAAAAAGTACGGTTTATAATATTCAAGGAATCGAATAAAATCTTCGTATAAAAAGTTTCTAATATCCCTTTCAATATTTTTGCCTAAAGACCTCATTTTGCCTTTACCAACTACTGAAAATACTTGGCACGGCGGCCCGCCAATTAAAATATCAACTTCTCCGGGCTGCAAACCAAGTTTACTTAAATCTGTAATGGATTCGATCGGTTTGGCATCCAGCTTGAGCTGGCAGTCAGGGAAGTTTTTATGATGAGTTCTGATGGCATGGGGATTTTTATCAATACCTCCGATAATCTCGCAGCCGGCATTTTGAAAACCTAAACTCATCCCGCCTGCACCGCAGAAGAGATCGAGTACAGTAGGAGCTTTGATTGTGGACTTGGTTTGCTTAGGCATCAATCAGGACAGTCTTTCAGGTAAACTAATTACTACGTGGTATAGTTTAGTCGAAAATACTGGCAAAAAAACTTCTGCTGCTGGCGATCGAATTTTTCCCGAGCTAGTTTATCAGGTGTTGGAGCATCGAAGGTCTGGCTATTTGATAGAGTAACACTAGGACGATCGGCACTAGAATCGGAATAGCAACCAACAATCCCCATTTGCCAAACCTCAACTTTTGACCGTCCGATTTGAACAGGACAATCACAGCGATAATTCCCATGACTACCCAGAGGCCGCCGAAGCCCATGAAGACTGTATATCCTGCATCTTGCATTGTTTTTACCTGCTTTCGATCAATCAATCTTTAATGTTAGTTGCAGTTGGTTCCTGCTGAAATCTGCAAATCCGTCGATCGCACTTACTCAATATGACTCATTTCGAGTTTGGTTGGCAGCGGCCTTGAACTTCGCACTCGATCCGCGCAGTTCGATCGCTCATAATACTTGCTAAATCCTGCCTTCGGGTCAACCTCAGCCGCCAATCTGCCCAAATTCCGTACAGCCAATTAGCGATCGCCCCAATCACCGGCAACTTAGTAACAGCATAAATCCATCCCATTCCCAAAATCTCATAAATACGGCGAAAAACCTCCACATTTTTAACCGTCGTACCGTCGGGTAACACCGCGTGAATCCGCCCCATCGCCGTTTCGTAGTCAACTCCGCCGTGGGCTTCCGGGTTATAGCCATCCTCCGCGATATCCACAAACGACACCAAACCTCGCCCTGCATCCCGTTTCTTCAAAAAATTCACCTCTCGCACGCACAGCGGGCATTCAGCGTCGTACAGCAACTCGATTTGCCAAGAGGGCTTAACCTCAACAGATTCGGAAAACTCGGTTTTAGCAGCAGACATAGGGAAATATGTTTTAAGAGCGATCGCACACAAACATTCTACAAGAATTATTTGGTAGTCCTACGACAGTTATTTGTGCTTTGAAAATAGTCCCAAAGGTGAATTCAGTCTTGGCCGCCCGCAATGCTAATATCATCAAGATGCCCTTTGCCCAGTTGCCCAACAATCAAATATCAAACAATTCCAGGCCAAGCACCTGCCAAGCACAACTGTTAATTCGGCAACAAAATATAATAAAATTTTAAAGTCTGAAACATCCGCGATTCCCCCAACCAGCAAATCAACCCCAATCTAAAAGCAAAAATATACATGAATGTCAGAGTCCGTCTAGCCCCCAGTCCCACCGGAAACCTCCACATCGGTACCGCCAGAACCGCCGTATTTAACTGGCTGTTTGCCCGCAACCAAGGTGGCCAATTCATCCTGCGGGTAGAAGACACAGATGTCGAACGCTCTAAAAGCGAATACACCGATAACATCCTCGAAGGACTCACATGGCTGGGGATGAACTGGGACGAAGGCCCGAGTTTTCAGTCCGAGCGTCTGGAAATATACCGCCAAGCAGTCCAAACCCTTCTAGACAATGGACTCGCCTACCGCTGCTACACCACGTCGGAAGAACTCGACGAAATGCGGGAAGCACAAAAAGCCAACAAACAAGCCCCCCGCTACGACAACCGCCACCGCAACTTGACAAGCAAAGAGCGCGCAGCTTTTGAAGGCGAAGGGCGACAAGCTGTGGTTCGGTTTATCATTGACGACGATCGCACAATTTCTTGGAACGACATGGTGCGCGACACCGTAACCTGGAAAGGTAGCGACCTCGGCGGCGACATGGTAATTGCCAGAGCATCCAGCGGCGGCGTCATCGGCCAACCACTCTACAACCTCGCCGTAGTTGTCGATGACATCGACATGGCCATCACCCACGTCATCCGCGGCGAAGATCACATCGGCAATACTCCCAAACAAATATTGCTCTACGAAGCTTTGGGCGCGACAATCCCAGAATTTGCCCACACGCCGCTGATTTTAAACTCCCAAGGGCAAAAGCTTTCTAAACGCGACGGCGTAACCTCGATTTCTGACTTCAAAGATATGGGCTACCTCCCCGAAGCTTTAGTCAATTACATGACTTTGCTCGGTTGGACTCCGCCGGATTCAACGCAGGAAATATTTACACTGTCCGAAGCTGCAGAATTATTTACATTCTATCGAGTCAACAAAGCTGGTGCAAAATTTGACTGGGACAAACTCAACTGGCTCAACAGTCAATATCTCCACAAAATGCCAGTACCGCAATTGACAGATTTGCTGATACCTTATTGGCAGAAAGCCGGTTATGAGTTTGACACCGAGGCAGACCGCCCCTGGCTCGAACAAATAGCTGCTTTAATCGGCCCTAGTCTCGTTCGCTTAACCGATGCTGTCGATATGTGCAAGTTGTTCTTCTCTCCCACTGTGGAATACGAAGAAGAAGCACTCGCACAGTTGCAGCAGCCAGGGGCTGCAGAGGCTTTACAAGCAGTTCTAGAAGTTCTGGAAAGTCATGCCACCCTGCAGTCAGCCGAAGCTCAGAAAATCACTAAAAAGCTCAGTAAAGAGAAAAATCTGAACAAAGGGCTAATTATGCGATCGCTCAGAGCCGCTCTGACAGGTGCAATGCACGGCCCCGACCTGATAGAATCTTGGGTAATCCTTCACCAGCGCGGGACAGCGAAAACCCGCTTGCTTGAGGCCATTAGCAACTTGAATTTGCCCGCTGTTGGTGTCGCGGCCGAAACTCCTACCCCAGAACAACCAAACGCAGAAACAGTCGCCGAAACTTCTGTCGCACAACACCCAGCAGCGGAAGTTTCACCAGCCGAAATACCGACTTCAGCACCAGAGGTTTCAGCAGTCGAAATATCGGCTCCTGAAGCAGTGGCGGCAGAAGTTACAGCAGTCGAAATACCGACTTCAGAAACAGGCGAAGTGTCGGCTCTAGAACCAACCGACGGGGAGGTTGCAGCAGTCGAAATACCGGCTCTTGAAACAGTCGCAGCAGCAGTTGAAATACCTGCCGCCAACCAGCAAAAAACTATTGCGAGTGGAGAAATGACTTCATCAAACGAACCAGAAAAAACAATTATCATCACCGAAATTCCTGCTGAAAATGAAGCAGACAGTTCGAGCGGTACCACACAAGTCATAATTACCGAAGAACCGCCAAGTCAGACCCAGCAGATCAAAGAACAAATTATCTCAATTTTGTCGGAGTTTCCCGCTTACATCGGTAGCTTTTACGAGCAGTACAAAAGCCCCCTGACAGTTGTCGGTGTAATTTTAGCCTCGATTGTTTCTTTGAAAGTGCTTTTGGGCATAGTAGACGAACTCAATGACATCCCCCTGCTAGCACCCACATTTGAGCTAATCGGTATCGGATACACCGCATGGTTTGTCTACCGCTATTTGTTGCGCTCTTCCAACCGCCAACAATTAGGTCAAGAAATTCAAGCTTTGAAAGAACAAATTTTTGGCAAAAAGTCCTAAACTTTTGCTGGTAATTTGTTGAATTTGTGCCCGACATTGACAACTTTTTATGAGTTGTTAGTGTCGGATTTTTTCATGACTGTTAACTGTTGACTGTTCACTAATAACTGTTGACTGTTAACTGTTGACTGTTAACTGTTAACTGTTGACTGTTGACTGTTGACTGTTGACTGTTGACTAATGCTTTCGGGCCAACTAACAACTGAGGGCCCGCACGCACCATCCACCGCCCCTACCAACTAACAACTAACAACTAACAACTAATATCGTTTCCGCTTGCATCGGAATGATTTAACCGGCGCTAGAACACAGAGTACACAGAGTCCGAGAATATATATCTGAATCATTCCGATGCTACCGGATTTGATATAACAACTAACAACTGCCAACTAACAACTAACAACTAACAACTGCCAACTAACAACTGCCAATTAACAACTAACAACTAACAACTAACCACTAACAACTGCCAACTACCAACTACCAACTGCCAACTCACAACTGACTAAACTCCAGCAGCCGTAAAAGCAGCCCAGTGATAGGGATTAGCAAAAGGACAGGGTTTGCGGTTGCGAATTTGCTGCAAAGATGCCTCTGCAATCAGGCGAGAACTTTGAGAAAGCCGATCGAACGTTTGCGAAATTTGAGGTTGAAAATCCGCCAGCAACACCTCCAATTCCTCGCTAGTCAAATCTCGCAGCCACCTTTGAGCGTCAATCAGCGCCATCGCCACATCCCCCACCTGCAACCGAGGAAACCGCCCCAGATTTTCATAAAACTTGCTTGTCAGCAGCAGCATCGAAATATCGTTCACTCTCCACAGACTGCTGACCGCACTAGACGTACCAGCATACAACAAACCCGCCGACAAACCGACAAAATCTTCACCGGCGCTAGGGAAACCGCCGGCAATTTCGCAAGCCGATAAAGTCACTAAAAAGTATTGCCGAAAATCCAAATTAAAAATTTCTTCCAAACTCAGAGAATCATTCCTCAACAACACAGCAGATTTCATCGATTCCGCCAAATTTAGCACACTCAAACAAGCAAAGTGAGCACATTTTTTCTGCTGCAACTGCCCTGTTTTTTGGGAAAAAGCCTGTTGAATAGCAGGCTTTTGACGCAAAATTTCTGCACTGGAAAAATGTTCGGAAATAGTGCCGATTTCCAGGTTGCTGTAGAGTGAACTTTTGGTGAAAGTAGGAACTGCTAAAAGGTGCTGCAAACGCGGTCTGTACCGGCCAATAGCTGCGCCGCGCGCGCTTTGTCTCAACCGCAATAACTCGCAGCTAGGAGCATAGCGAATTCCTCCAGCAAATCGATCGATCAAATAACCAGCAGCCTCTGAAACATCCCCAAAAGTCGAACTTCGAGCAAAAACATCAGAACTGCTGTGCGCCTCCCCCTCAAAACTGCTGCTCGAATTCCACCCAGATTTGAAAATTCCCCCGCCCTCCTCAAGCCCCTCTGTCACCCCCAGAGGCAAAGCGTGGAGCGGTAAAGCGTGCAAAAATCGGTGCGGCACAAAAATTAGCCGATCGCAATTTTGGGGAATCAGCGCCACCAGTCGATCGATTTCCAGCAGCGCCGCCAAGCGTTTGAGCCGAGCCGGGAGATGATTGATCCAGCGACCTTTTTGCTCAGAATAAGCGCTGAGGTACTCCCTGGCCCAACTTTCGACAGCCAAAGCATTTTCCGGCGAACACAGGTGAACGGCGGGATATTGCACGTCAGCAACCACCACAAAAGCCACCAGCAAATCCTCAAAACTCGCCCACACCACAGCAGCGGAATTAGCATCAGGCAACAATTGGCGAATTTGCTCGAAAGCGATGGGTTCAACCTTGTGAGCTAAGCTGAAGAAAGGGTCGTTTGCCTGCACCGATCGAGCAATCAACCCATCAAACTGCCGCCACAATTGATTTAAGTTGATAAAATCCGAACTCGGCAGCAGAGAACCGCTGTTCAAACTAGAGCTGTCGCCCTCAGAAATTAAGGTAGCGCTCGACTCTGCCTCTGACTGTTCTTCGTGTCGCTGTGCCCTGGCTATTTCCAGTTGCAGCGATTTCAACGAGCCAAGCACCTCGGCAGAAAAGTCTCCTTTGGGAGTCAGATCGCATTTCAGCAGCAGTTCTACCAAATTCCGATTTTTGTGGCGTTCGGCATATTCCAGAGCCTTAGCGCGATATGCGGGTTGGGTGTTGCCGAGTTCCAGACAAACTTGCACCAGCCCTTTATAGAGTCCCGTCGAGATGCTGGCTAATTTGACTTTTGCCGTACCGATCCGATCGCCCAAATCGACCGCATCAACCCCAGCTTCAGGGCGCAATAATTCCACAGTATCGACAGCAGCAGCAAACACGCTGCAGGCGCGAAGCAACTCGCCGCGAACTCGGTAAGCTTGACCCAAATAAAAGACAATTTGCAGCCAGTGGTGGGGATAGGTTTCGCGAGTGTAGACTTGGCAAGCAGCGAGATAGCAGCCGATCGCGCGATCGAGGTGAGACAAGTTGTCCGCCTCCGTCAGTTTCGCAAAAGCCCGCCCAAGATCGATTTGCAGCATCGCCCAGCGTTCGGGGGCTGCCTGTTTGGTGTATACTCTCGCCGCATTTTGATAGCACGCGATCGCGCTTTTGAGGTTGCGGTTTTTTTCCCCTTTCAGGTGTTGGCTGAAAGCGCGGCCGAGATTGGTGCACAGCATGGCCCAGCGTTCGGGAGTTTTGGGACGGTTGCAAAAGAGCAAAGCATTTTGATAGCAGGCGATCGCAATTTCGATATTTTCAGCTTTGTCCCCTTTCACCCGCATGGTGTAGATTCTGCCGAGGTAAGTTTGGATCGAAGCCCAGAGTTCGGGAAATTTGATGCGGGTGTAGACTTGTAGAGCATTTTGAAAACACGAGATCGCCATTTCCAGATTTTCCACCGGATCGCCTTTAGCGCGATCGATAAACACCCGGCCTAAATTCTTTTGAGTCGTCGCCCACTGCTGCGGAAAAGCTTCCTTAGTCCGCACTTGCAAAGCTCTCTGATAGCACGTTACCGCGTATTCGAGATTTTCGGCTCGGTTGCCCCGCAGTTGCTCGCAGTAAGCATTTGCCAAATTATTTTGAGTCGTGGCCCAGCGGCGGGGAAACACCTTGCGGTTGTAGACTTGCAAAGCATTGTGGTAGCAAGCGACTGCCAGTTCTAGATTTTGGGCTTTGGATCCCTGCAGCCTGCGGGTGTAAGCGCGGCCGAGATTGTTTTGAGTGCTCGCCCAATCTACCCCGAAAGCTTCGCGGGTGCGAACTTTTAGGGCGTTTTGATAGCAGGCGATCGCCTGTTCTAAATTTTCTGCCGGATCTCCCCGCAGGCGATCGCTGTAAGCGCTTCCCAGATTGTTTTGCAGCGTCGCCCACTGGGATGGGTACTCTTCGGGAGTCTGCACTTCTAGGGCATTGACAAAGCAAGCGATCGCCAGTTCGATATTTTGAGCCTTATCGCCTTTCGGGCGATCGCTGTAAGCGTTGCCCAGATTATTTTGCATTGCCGCCCACTCTTGGGGAAAATCTTTGCGGGTAAAAACCTTAGCAACAGTTTCGTAACCTGCTATTTCGATTTCCAGGTTATTAGCCTTGGTACCGAGAGGAAACCGCCCAATTTTGTTACTCAGATTGCCGATCAGGGCTGCCATGCGCCTAGTCTCGGATTGATTGGCAGCGGGTAGTACCAAAAGTGCCCAGCAGCGCAACAATTCTGCGAAATTATGGTCTAGTTTGTCTAAATTATTTCTCAGCAGCGAGTACAGGTGGTGCGAGTCACTGCTGCCCGCCACTGCTTGCAAGGCTTCTGCTAAAAAAATTAGATATGCTACCCCGGTTTGAGGATTGCCATTTGCAGATTCTAAGGGTGCGATCGCCCTTTGGAAAAATTTGGCAGCTTTGAGCAAACTGTCTGGCGTCAGTGCCGGCACTTCCAAGTAAAGCGTTTGCACGAACCCAAAGTCGATCGACTTTGAGTTGGTCTTCAAAATCAAATCTATTCCTGAGTCAACAGGATTTTCCAGCAGCGCTTGGAGCATATTCACATCAGTTTTGCGACGCTGTTCGTCCATCGTGCATTCCGCCGAACTATTAACCATACGATCGCTGCTTCTGTCCAGCAATTAAATCAGTTCCCGGTTTAAATTTCAATTCCCAATCGGAGGTAGGAGTCGCCGAGGGGAATTAAAGAAACCTGGTTTTTCCACCATACACATCGCTACAACCTATTCGCCCCAAAAAACAGGTTTTCGGCCAAGTTTTAAACTGGATAAACCCGCCCCCACAGACTTGCAGCGGGGCGGGTTTATTTTTACCATGATAAATTTTAGACTTAAAAAGCTGATTGCTTGGAAGCTATAACAATCCTCAAAGATTTATACAGATATAGTCTTTCTCAGAAAGATGAGGTACTGTCCGGCATTGGGCATCTTGCCCCCCGAGCGAAGTCGAAGGGTGGGCGGAGCGAAGCGGAGGGATTGGGCGAGCGCGAAGCGGAGGGATTGGGCTATTACTCGTTACCTGGCTCTGCTTGGTAACGCAGATAGGCGAGGCTCTACCTCCTTTTTTCGCAGCCGAGGCACTTCCTATGGACATCGGTTCCCAGACAGAGCCAGGGAACCAGTTAAACTGAGTCGATTTAGTGTACCGCTAGAGAGTGCAGCGCCGTCTCCACCGCCTGCAAAGCCCGATCGACTTCTGCAGCAGAGACAATCAGCGGCGGCACAAACCTCAACACTTTCGGGCCAGCGGGAACCAACAGCACACCAGCGGCGATCGCCGATTTAACAATATCAGCCGATGTAAGTTCGATGTCAGCCTGCAATTCCAGCCCCACAATCAAACCCCAGCCGCGCACCTCAGCAATCAAATGCGGATATGCAGCCGCCAACTTGTTGAGGCCAGCTTTCAACTGTTCCCCGCGCTGCAGCACGTTTTCCAGAATGTTTTCCCGTTCTAAAGTTTCGCACACGCACAAAGCGACAGCGCAAACAAAAGGATTGCCGCCGAAAGTGCTGGCGTGACTTCCCGGTTCAAATACATCGCAGAAAGATTTGCACAGCATCGCGCCGATGGGGATACCGCCGCCCAACCCCTTCGCCGACGTAAAGATATCCGGTTCAATCCCTAGGTTTTCGTAGCCCCAATATTTGCCGCTGCGCCCCATCCCGACTTGCACTTCATCGAGAATCAGCAAAATACCTTTTTCGTCGCAAATTTCGCGAATCCGCTGGAAGTAGGCGATATCTCCGGGGCGAACTCCCCCTTCACCTTGCAGCGCTTCCAGCATAATTGCTGCTACTTGACGTTCGTCTTTGTCGAGTTCTGCGATCGCCAGTTCGAGCGCACTAATATCGTTATAAGGCACATAGTGAAATCCCGGAACCAACGGACTAAAACCCTTCTGATATTTAGGCTGTCCCGTCGCCGTAATTGTCGCCAAAGTCCGCCCGTGGAAACTAGCAACGGCGGTAATGATCGTCGGATTCGAGATATTTAATTTTTCGTGGCCGTACTTGCGCGCCAGTTTAATAGCCGCTTCATTAGCTTCAGCGCCGGAGTTGCAAAAGAAAGCTCTGTCCGCGCAAGAATGGTCTACAAGCCACTTCGCCAGCTCGCCCTGTACGGGGATGTAATAAAGGTTAGAAACGTGGTGTAAGGTCTGTATTTGCTTCGTTACCGCTGCAATCATCGCCGGATGGGCGTGTCCCAGAGTGCAGGTAGCAATACCCGCCACAAAATCGAGATATTCGCGGCCCTCGGTATCCCAAACGCGACAGCCCTGGCCCCGTTCTAGGGCGATCGCAAAACGCCCGTAAGTAGTCATTACATAGCTGTCGAAGCTTTCAGAACTGAACAAATTCGCTTCGGCTTGGACGCTTGGTTCTTTTAGTAAGGTTTCAGGACTCACGAACGGCTCCTTAACAGATAATATCTAGACCTCGATTGTACGGCAAAAATCCAGCTTAGCGGTGCAGCCTGTTACTTTTGTCATAAAATCATAACAGTAACAACAATTAATCCTTCACAAATCTACTGATGAGTTATTACATTTCTCCTAGCTTTCTCGATCGAGTTGCAGTACACATCACTAAAAACTTTTTAAATTTGCCGGGGATAAGAGTTCCCTTAATTTTGGGAATTCACGGCCGCAAAGGAGAAGGCAAAACTTTTCAAACCGAACTGGTTTTTCGGCGAATGGGCTTTGAACCCGTGATGATATCTGGTGGAGAATTAGAAAGTCCAGATGCGGGAGATCCAGCGCGTTTAATTCGCTTGCGCTACCGGGAAGCTGCGGAGCAAATTCGGGTGCGGGGCCAGATGTGCGCCATTTTTATTAACGATTTGGATGCCGGTGCTGGCAGGTTCGATACTACTACTCAATATACCGTCAATACTCAGATGGTCAATGCCACTCTGATGAATATTGCCGACAATCCAACTAACGTGCAGTTACCGGGAAGTTATGACAGCACGCCACTGCACCGAGTACCGATTATTGTCACCGGAAATGACTTTTCAACGCTGTACGCGCCGCTGATTCGCGACGGACGGATGGAAAAGTTTTATTGGGAACCCAGCCACGATGATAAAATTGGGATTGTCGGCGGAATTTTTGATTCGGACAAATTGTCAAAGGCCGAAATTGTCACTTTAGTCGATAATTTTCCCGATCAGTCGATCGACTTTTTTAGCGCTTTGCGATCGCGCATTTACGACGAACAAGTCCGCAAATTCATTCACCAAATTGGAATCGAGCGAGTTTCCAAACGTTTGGTAAATACTACAGAAGCACCGCCCGATTTCCACAACCCAGATTTCAGCCTCGCTCGTTTATTAGAAATGGGCGGTTTGATGGTGGGTCAACAAAAGCGGATTCAGGAAATGCGCTTAGTGGATGAATACAACCAATCGCGACTGTTCAACGTTCAAGGAACCGCCAATGTTCCTGCTGCCGCGCCAACGCAAAATCAATTGAGCGATCCTAATTCCAAATATTATAAAGCTTACGTAGAGCCAACTTCTGCCGTGAGTAACGGTCAAGGGCGGCTGAGTTCCGAGGTGTTGGAACAAGTGCAACAATTGTTAGCACAGGGCAGCAAAATCGGCATGGAATATGCAGACACTCGCCGATTTAAGACTGGTTCTTGGCATAGTTGCACGATAATTCAAAACGGAAAAGAAAAAGATGTAATTGCATCTTTAGAAACTTGTTTGGCGGAACACGGCGGCGAATACGTGCGGCTGATTGGTATCGATCCAAAAGTCAAGCGGCGGGTAGTTGAAACAATTATTCAACGGCCATAATAGGGCGCACAATACCCATTGCGAAAATTCCAATAACGATCGCCTTTGGGTAGTGTCGCACCAGTAATATCAAATCCTGTCTTCATCGGAATAGTAAATTCAGGCGTTGACTGTTAACTGTTGACTGTTGACTGTTAACCGTTAACTGTTATCCCTCGTTATATCGTTGACCGTTGCATCGTCAGGTGATTTAACCGGCGCTAGAACACAGAGTACACAGAGTCCGAGAATATATATCTGAATCATTCCGATGAAGAGAGGATTTGATATTACCAGGAAGAGCCTGGTAATGTAGATTCGGAGGCTCTACCTCCTTCTATCTCGCAACTTACAGGAGAGAGGACTTTAGGAAGTGCTTAAGTTATTAAGTTTTCGAGCCTAAACAGACAATACAGATAATATTACAAATTGCTTTGAAGCCCGATCGCAGTTACAATCGTCCACGCATCCACCAACAACAGCAACAGCGTGCATCCCAGCAAAATTAGATACATCCAAGGCTGCGATAAAGGGCGAATATCCCTCGTATCAATACCGGTTTTTGCTTCCACCAAACCGACTAATTTATTAAATCCAGCCACCCGCATCGGTAGCAGATAACCTTCACCCCCATGACTCAGAAAATAGTAAACCAAGCCTCCTTGACCGGTCGATCGAGGTTTGAGAGCCTTCACCTCAGTCCAAGGTAGCGACCAACCCCTGCGAAACACGCGCGGAAACCACTTCGGATAGGTAACTTCAATCCCCTCCTCACTGAGAATTACCCGTTCGCCGAGCACGCCGTAGAGGCCTGCTGCGCCGACAATAATTGCCGCCCAGAGTGCGATCGGAGGAATTGGTGCTTTCGTGACTTCCGACAAAAACGGTAAGGGAATTGTGAGGGCTGCGTATAAGCTCAACAGGGTGATTCTAATCAGGGGAGAAAGCCGGAATACTGCTGGCTCAAATGCTGGGGCGGAAGATGGAGAAAGTGCGGATTCGGATGACATAACTGAAATGAAAGAAGCTATTTAATGCTATTGTTGCACAGTTGTCAATTCCGCGAACAAAACTCAAGAAAATCTCAAAAACCAGACAATATTCGCTGTTTTGAGTTGCGATTTAAAATTTATTTCAAAAATTGTTATTTTTAAGTGTTGAGTTTTTATTTACCGCTTTGCAGAAGTTGGAATCTTGAGTGCGGAGTTATCAATTAACTGACAATTTATAACTCAAAACTCACAACTTCCATTAATCGACGGCGGTTAGCGCGGGTACTGTCAAAGGTTCTGAAATTTCTCTGGCTTTTGGGCGGCCGGGGGTTGCTGCGCGATCGCCCTGAACTTCCCCTCGCGATCTGCTAGGATTGACGTTTGAATAGGGGCCTTCGTTAATCTGCAAGCGATCGCAAGGAATGGTGTCCGATAAAATTGCACTCGCCATCATCCCGGTGTGAATTTCCAATGCTGCGGCGGACATCGCTTCAAACACCAAACGCTGTCCGGGAAAAACCACTCGTTCAAAATACCAGTTAGGAATGTTGGAGATGCGAGCAATCTGAATCAGACTGGTGGCGTTGACGTAGCAGCACAGAATCTTGCTGTCGGTGTCTGAGGGTAGTGGGTCAAGAATTTGAGCCATAACTGCTGAGGGAGCCTTACCTAAAAGTTTTAGTTATCTTCTCAGGCTAACACTAGGCGATCCCGCCTACTGTAAAGCCGACTACCAACTCCAAGGATTTTAGATTTTAGATTGGGGAATGACTTACTGAATCTGGATTGGGAGCTTGCCTGCAGTTGCATTTTTTGTCTTAAAGCGTGTCAATAACATACCAGAGACCGATCGCCCTAAAATTTCTATTTACCCAGAAAAATACCTAATTGTTGACTCTCATCGGCAATTTTCCGTCAAAATCCGCTGTATTTGCTTACATATTCGCTTTTTTCGGCTGCTGTCACCGACCGAAACTCGCAAACTCAGCCTTAAACCGCTCGGCCAAATTTTCAAATATTTAATATTAAATTGCCAAAATTAGAGAGATTGTAAAGTTATATTAAAAGAATATAAACATAGCTCGAAAAGTCGCAGTTTAGGATATAGCAATCATGGAAAACCGAGTTCTGTACGTTCGCCTCCCTTGTAATCCGATTTTCCCGATCGGAGTAGTGTACCTTTCCGATAGCGTACACAAGATGTTTCCCGATGTTCAACAGCGCATTTTTGACCTAGGCGCAGTACCCCCGCTGGATTACGCTAAAGGTTTGGATGCGATCGTCGATGAGTTTCAACCAACGCTGTTAGTTTTCTCTTGGCGGGACATTCAAATTTACGCGCCCGTGGGCGGTAGGGGCGGGAATCCCTTACAAAATGCCTTCGAGTTTTACTACGCCAAAAATCCGCTGACAAAATTCCGGGGAGCACTCGGAGGATTGCGTTTGGCCGCGTCTTACTACACCGAACTGTGGCGCAATCTGGGACTAATTAAGCGCGGATTGAAGCGGGCCCGGAAATACCGCCCGGAAGCCCGCGCAGTGGTCGGTGGCGGTGCTGTGAGCGTGTTTTACGAGCAGTTGGGGCGCAGCTTACCGGCGGGGACTGTGGTTTCGGTGGGGGAAGGTGAAGCTTTGCTGGAGAAGCTGATTAAAGGCGAAGATTTGGCGCAGGAAAGGTGTTATGTAGTAGGAGAAACTGTGCCGCGCGCGAGGCTAATTCACGAAAAGCCAGCCAACATCGAGAAAACCGCCTGCGATTACAACTACATCGAAACAATTTGGCCGGAGTTTTCATATTATCTACAGGATATGGACTTCTACGTCGGAGTGCAAACCAAGCGCGGCTGTCCTCACAATTGCTGTTACTGCATTTATACGGTGATTGAAGGCAAGCAAGTGCGGATCAATCCGGCGGATGAGGTGGTGGCGGAGATTCGGCAATTGTACGATCGAGGTATCCGCAATTTCTGGTTTACCGACGCTCAATTTATCCCGGCACGCAAATTCATCGACGATGCGATCGAATTATTGCAAAAAATCATCGCCTCCGGCATGGACGACATCCACTGGGCTGCTTACATCCGTGCGGACAATCTCACACCCGAATTGTGCGATTTGATGGTAAAAACGGGGATGAATTACTTTGAAATCGGCATCACCAGCGGTTCCCAGGAATTGGTTCGGAAAATGCGGATGGGCTACAACTTGCGAGTAGTTTTGGAAAACTGCCGCGATTTAAAAGCAGCCGGTTACAACGATGTGGTTTCCGTGAATTACTCGTTTAACGTAATTGATGAAACCTTTGAAACCATCCGGCAAACTATTGCTTATCACCGAGAACTAGAGCGGATATTCGGAGCCGATAAAGTAGAACCTGCTATTTTCTTTATCGGGTTGCAACCGCACACAATTTTGGAAGAATACGCCTTTAAACAGGATATTTTGCAACCAGGTTACGATCCGATGAGTTTGATGCCTTGGACAGCGCGCAAATTGCTGTGGAATCCCGAGCCTTTGGGCTCGTTTTTCGGACAAATTTGTTTAGAAGCTTGGCAGCGTAATTCCAATGATTTCGGCCGTGAAGTGATGGCAATTTTGGAGGAAAAACTCGGCTGTGCGGATTTGGAAGAAGCATTATCTGCGCCTGTGGAAACCAAAGATAAACAGTTGGCAGCAGTTAATTAATTACTAGGTTCGCAGTCAGGACGACCGTTTAAAAAAGGGGAAATGGGAGGGAGAATGTATCTGCCATTTCCCTTTTTATCATTAAAAAATCAAAATGTAAGAAACTCTTGCTACAATCATCAATCTTATACCAATCATTAGACCAGATTGCCAAAGTCGAAAACAATCTTCAAATTATCTGCGTTCATCTGCGTCTATCAGCCTTAAATCTGCGGTTGACCTATCAATCAAAGATTTAGGCAATAAGTTTATTAAAAATCGCAGATCGAGCAAATATCGCTTAAGATGTAATTATATATAGCGGTTCTCAGAAAGATGAGGTACGTTGTTGGGCCCCGGCCCTCAAGCGTCTGGGTGGTTATGTAAGCTGTCAGTCATACCTCATCTTTTTGAGAAAGGCTATAGTTAAAACCAGGAGTGACAAGATGTTTTCTAAAGATAGAGTTAAGGGCATTAAAAGAGTAGTTCTAGTTATGGCAGGCATTAGTGCGATTCCCTTCGGGATAGCTTCGCTTCACGGCTTTTTGACCGCTTCAGCACAAGCAACTGCACTAAATCAACCCGTTGGCCAAGTTCGGGCGATCGCGCCGAACACTTTGGGCAATTATCAACCGCTGCAAATTGCTCAAGTTGAGGGATGTCCGAGGGCCGAAATGGTGCAATCTTTCGCAACAGCCAACTTTTCTATATATATTTGCAAAACCCAGGAAGGCGATATTTTTTACCGCGGCCTCAGCAAAATAAATGGCAGCCAAATCAATGTCATGCAAGTAACTACAGGTGACGACGGAACTTATGAAGCGACTAACGGCAATATTATCTATTCGATTAACCCCCAACGCCTGCAAGTCCGGCAGAATGGTAAGGTAATTTTGACCGAAGGTGTTATCAAGTAGCACTAATTGTGATTCAACGATCGATCGGATAAATTTAGGGTGTATTTTATTTAAGTTAAAAATTCAAGACCAGCAAAAATATATTGATTCCTTAATAATCAAAGAGAATCAGCGGTAACGGTTATAAAATTGACTAACTTTTGTTCAAATATCTTTCAATCAAGACGATCGCCACGATATCGTCCACCGGTCTCGGCGGCGTCCGCATTCCCTTCGGAATCAAGCGATCGAGTCCCGTCGGAGGGTACATTTGCCAGTAGCGTTCCCTCGCTTCTAAGCTGCTGTATCTCTCATCCACCTGAACAATTTTGAGCGCAGGCGACAAACTCTGCGTCAGTTTTTGTTTCCAACTTTTAGAAGTCGTTTGATCTCCCATGACTAATAACTCAATTGAAAACTGTTCGCACAGAGATTGAATAGTCGAAATTGCACTCTCGGAGGGTACAACTTGATGGTAGGAGACATTGTTGTCTGTACTCATGACGGCGATGCCGCACTTGTCTTTACCTGGATCGAAACCTAAAATCATATTTATTAGTTCTGAGTTAATAAGTTTGTAGTTGCGCTGTTGTAGTCGAGGAAACCCATCGCCAACCTAGATATCATCTGATACTTGCATTCTTGAATGTCTCAAAATCTTTGCGGGCGATCGTACTTATTTTACTTAACTTTTTTGTGGGATTGACATATTATATCATGGGAATCCGTGCAGCAATATAAAATCATTTCCGTTCGATTTACCGCAAATCATAGAGACTGGAAAATATTCATTTTTTTTATTGGCTCTTGACAGGGAAGAAAATATGCGGTATTATAATAACAAATCATATTTTTATTGAAAATGTAGACCAACATCTAAATTAAGCTTTAAACCATGAAACAAAAGATTAATTTATGAATCAGCAAAATTTAGATAGTGACTTAAGTAATATTGAGTTAAACATTACCATAAGATCTGGAATTTTGTTAAAGCAGAGGCTGAGATGCTTTCTGTTTCGTATTTACTCTGAACAATATGATTCTTGCGATGCTCATGCCTTAGTCTTTTTTTCTGAGATTAACCAAATGAGGGTTAATGGGGAAAGAATAGAGCATACAGAATATTTAACTTTTCATGACACTCAAGGTCAAGTATGGCAAATTGATAGTTTCCGGGAGAACTCTCCTCCAGATCCTCCTGCACTTATCTTTCGTTTGACTCGTAGAAATTGACAGCACACAACATGGACGGTAGTTTGGGTCAGAGCAGGTTTTTATGCAGCATTTGCTGGTTAACACTTAGTTAAGTAGACAAGTTCAAACTTTAATTAAAGCAAGGTTGAATTTATGGGAAAGGCAAAACGACGTAAGAAAGTTCATCCTAATTATGAGAAGCCGACTTCTCAAAATGAGCCAATAGGCTTAGAAGAAAACTATGAGTGTTATGGAGAACGTGCAGAGTATTTCAGAGATTTAGATTTTTATCTAAATCAGGGTGGGGCTTTTGAAGAAAGTCTTCCTAAAGACCATAAATATAGATCCGTTACAGAAAGTCAACTTTTTCAGTTTATTCAAAATGCCGTTGATCGGGAAGAGCAAACTGCTACTTACATTCTAAATAAAGTGAAGTCATTGTCTGACCTCACTGAAATTCAGAGCGATTTATTAAGCCTAGTGGATAAGTCGATTATGTCAAAGAGAGATGGCGATCTCAATCAAGCCTTCAAATACTACGATCAAGTATTTAGTCATAACCAGACATGGTTTATGCTTTGGTACGGTCTTGCGAAACTGTTATGCCTATTTCGAGAATACAGGATGGCTTTTGCTTGCATAAAAATTTGCACTTACTTATACCCCAAAATGTGGAATGGCCGTCAATACCATTCCGATCATAATTTGTCATACCATTATGACCAAATCTATTCTTTAGCTATAGCTGGCGAGGAAAATGAATCTTATCTCAAGACACTAGGTCGTCCCCTTGATACAATAATAATAGCAGATTCTAACGGAAAAGTTATAGCAAATTCTCCAGTCGGCAAAATAAAAGTAGTCAAGCCAGAATCGCTCTCTTCAGATATCAAAACGCAGGTACAAGGTGATAGTCACAACATGGTAACGATTAAAGTTGTTGATGTTGGTCGCTCCGGTAATCCTGAGTATGCTGAATATACCCAGGCACAGATTAAAGAGTTCCGCTCCATAATCGTCACAGTGCTGACAAGAAACTTGATGCCTACTGCTGATGATTTTATTGAGACAGTTTTAGGTGCTTCTCTTGCGTGTCATTACTGGCGCAAAGATTTAAGTTTTGTTGGTGCTGTTGAACAAGTTGTACAAGATATAGAAAGAACTATGGGAAGAGGATATTGACATGGGAAAAGCAAAACGCCGCAAGCAAACTCCTAATTATAGGAAGCCTACTTCTCAAAATAAACCAATAAGCGTAAAATGGAACACTGAAATACATAATATAGATTTCCCAATCACACCGAGAAAAGCTTGTGAATTAAATAAAAGGCTTAGGGAAAAAGGATGGGGATGGTTTTACAAAGAATTCATGAGTCAAAATAATATGCTTAC
Organism: Tychonema sp. LEGE 06208; assembly: GCF_015207505.1. GTDB lineage: Bacteria > Cyanobacteriota > Cyanobacteriia > Cyanobacteriales > Microcoleaceae > Microcoleus. Next base: position 13,035 of record NZ_JADEWT010000053.1, on the reverse strand, counting down.
ATCCCGGTACTATAGAACCGAGGTAATACTAAGTACGGCTCCTTACATGGGGGATACCAAGTTTAGTGTTGAGGGAAAAGACTTTTATGTTCCAATTGTCTGTTTTAATCCCCAAAGTAACATAGTCAAGGTACTGGGATTGAAACACAACGAAATTGTTCTTGTGTCTCGTTTTAAATACTTCGATCATCTTCACAGGAAGGTTATAAAACCACAATTTTTCGGTTGCGTAAAAATGTTAAGTAAAAATATTATACCGGAGTATGGATATGTAGGTTTTAATTGGCATTCTTGTGATTGGAACGAATCAGACGAAAACTCTTTGATTATAAATACTCTCAGAAATTCGGAGGACAATCAAGAAGAAAAAGTTAAAACTATTACAGAAAGAGAAGAGTTAGGGATATCAGCAGATAGAGTAGGAATTACAGTAAAGGTATATTACCCAGATGAACATGAGGGGCAAAAATGCCAAGAAGTTTTAGTGTTTTTGCTAAAAAGCTTGGGATTTTATCACACTACAGGTTATGAGGATAGAATTACTACGATAATTAATGAAAATTTAGGTGATAATTGGTTGAAAATCAGTTGGACAGATGGGTTCTGCTCCGGTTCCTACTGTAACCCAAATTGAGCAAGCCTATCATCAGTTAAATTTAATCTCTACTCCCATACCCTCATCACCCAGCACCCAAAAACCCAACAGATCCCAAAACCCTCACCGGGGGCAGGGAACAACCTCGGATCTAAAGTTACCCTAAAGTTCAACCACCTTTGAGAAAAGCATTCCTAATATAGAAGTTAGAACCCACAGCAAAGCCGATATTAAAAGCAGAGCTTAAGCCTGCTTACCCAAACTGAGAGCTACTAGACAGGGAGTATATCAAAATTATGGTAAACGCACAGAAAGCGCCAAGTTGTACGATCGACAAACTCAACAATATACTGTTACAATAATTATTACAAATGCTATGAATTGAGCAAAATTTTGTTCTGTGATGTCAATATCTCAGGGTTCGATTCTTAGTTTCTTTCTTTGCCTTCTTAGCGGTGCGGTGCGTCGCTGTGAGATTGTTGGTGGTGCTTCCAGATTTTTGGTGGCGACACACCCTACTAATTGGGTATGGTGCGTCGCTGTGAGATTGTTGGTGGTGCTTCCAGATTTTTGGTGGCGACACACCCTAGGATTGCTCTATATATGGCGGCACGGATTCCGATTATTTAATAATATGTCAAGGGCGCGAAAAAGTCAAGCAAAATTGTGATTCTATCGCCCAAAATCTTGGCTAAAATTCGATATGTCGATCGCACTTATTTTTTAATTTTCAAGTCTCCTTGGCCTGGTTTTTGTTGTCCGGTGCGGAAAACAACGGCTCCGTTTTCAAGAGCAACTAAATCTATTTTAAGCGGGCCGGCTATGTAAGTGACATCTGCGGCGATCGCCTGAACGTCCAGCGGTTTCTCGTACTGCTGCAACCGAGCGATAAAACCAGCCAAAGTTTCAATCTCACTGTCGGCAACTTGGACTCTACCGCCGACAACGCCGATCAGGCGAGCGCGAAATTGACAAGCTTCTATCAATTGCAGCAACTGCTGCCGCACCTGTTCGTCGGTCAAAGTCACCGGATCGACAGCAACCCCTGCAATCACATCTCCAGCGCGGAACACAACTCGATTGATTTCTGCTTCTGCAAATACCTTAATTAGCTTTTCTTGCCGCAGGTAATTAGCGCCGGCGACAATTCGCACCACGTAGTCTTCACCGTCTTTAATCTGACTAATTAGTTGATCGATTTCTGCTTTAGTAATTTGAATAACCTGGTCTCTAACCTTCTTATTCTCCGGCTGCATCAGTCCGACGGTGGTTTTATTTGCTTCTTGCAAAAGTCGATCGATCGCCCGACTCGCCTTATCCGGTTCCAAGATGCGAACAACGCCAGCAGCTAAAATTTGACCGCGCCTGATCGCAACTGTACCCTCGCGGATGGCCTGAAAGTCCCGTTCCAAAACTTGCACTTGCTGCTGCAATAAAGTTTGTTGCTGTTCGAGTTGAGTTTGTTGCTGTGCGAGGGTTTCTAAGAGTGCTTCCCTCTCGGCAATTACTTTGTCTCTCTCGACAATTATGCGATCGCGATCGGCGAGATTTTGCACCCGCTGGGCAATTTCCTTGTCCCGCTGGGAAATTAGTTCGTTGCGATTGACAATTTCTGCGTCTCGCTTGGCAACTTCTTCCTGCCGCTGGGCAATTTCTGCGTCTCGCTTGGCAATTTCTCGATCGCGCTGGGCAATTTGAACTTTCACCTGCTCTCGCTGCTCGATTAACTGTTGGCGTTCCCCTTGCAGTTGGGCGATTTCCGAGCTCAAAGCTGTTTTTTGATCGGAAACTGTTTTCAATTGGTTCTCAGTGCGATCGAGCTGAGCTCTTGTAGTCGATCGGGCAGTTTCAACCAGTTTCAACTGTGCTTCGGTGCGAGACTTAGCAGCTTCCACCCTAGCAAGCTGTTCTTCCGTGTCCGATTTAGCTGCTTCTACCTGACTTAACTGCTCTTGGGTTTTAGACTTGGCTGATTGCACGCTGTTGAGCTGGGCCCGCAGCGAGTTTAATTTTTTTTCTGTCCGAGCTTGCTCGGCATTAGCAGTTTGGAGCGATTGATTAATTTGCTCTAAATTGGCTTTAGCTTGCGCTTGAGCGGTTCTGGCTCCATTTAATTCAGTTTCAACTCGATTTTTTTCTTGAGTGGTTTCTTTGAGCTCTCTGCGGGCTTGGTTGAGCCTTTTTTGAATCTCGTCTATTTGAAAAACCCCGGTTCGCAGAGGCTTGCTGGTAGCAAACAAAATGGCCAAAGTAATTGCTGACAGGATGCTGCCGGCCATCACTGTCACCACAACAGCAGTGTCGCGGGGGCGAAGTTTGAACAAACTCAACCTTGCCTTGCCGACTTTCGTCCCAAGACGATCGCTGACAGTCGCGATCGTACCCCCCAACACTAAAATTACAAATACCAAGATGTATCCAGCAGTCATTCCGATTTTAAATTTAGGATGGTGGATTTTGGATTGAATCTAAAATCCAAAATCCAAAATCCTATACTTTCTCGGCATCAAGTGAATTGCTGGCTTAAGGCCACCGGGTTGTGGACAGTGATCTTTTTCTTGTGGATCGAGATCATAGTTTCTTGTCTGAGATCCCCCAGCAAACGAGTCACGGTTACCCGCGTCGAGCCGATCGCTTCGGCGATCGCCTGGTGGGACAGCTTCAAATCAATCGTAATCCCATCCGTACCGGGCACGCCAAAATCCCGGCACAGAATCAGCAAAAAGCTGACGAGTCTCGAACCCATATCTCGGTGTGCGAGGGTTTCGATCATCATCTCCGTTTGCAAAATCCGAGAAGAAAGTCCCCGTAGCAAAACCATAGGCAATTCTGCGTCTTCCTTGAGAGCTTTCTCGACTTGTTCGATCGGCAGCGAGATCAATTCTACCGGCGTAAACGCTACCGCGTGGTAAAATCTGTCCGAGCGGTGTCCCGTAATCAGAGACAACACGCCGAACACGCTGTTTTCCCGCAGGAGCGCCACAGTAATTTCTTCGCCTGCTTCATACACCCTAGAGAGCTTCACAGCGCCTCTAAGCAGAACGTAGACGCGCTCAGCCGGGTCTCCAGGGAAAAAAATTGTCTTGCCCCGTTCAAAGTTTTCCACAATGGGTGGAAACGCCCCGCCGCTGATTTGGCGGAACACGGCTGCTAGCGGTCTATCATGTGTCACGACTAGATCCTTTGTACTAATCAATAGTTTGTAAATTGTCGATTAAGCTTATTGAGTAAATATACTGACCAACCTCCAATGTCCAGGGATTCTGTTACAGCCATCTAATGTTAAGTTAAACACACGCTGTATGATATTAAATCTAGCCATTCTCTTAACTTTTTCAATTCCGCCCATTTAGCTCCACAACCAAATTAATCTCAATTGTGTCTCAATTGTCTGTCAATCAGTTAAATCTGAATCAGTTGTGTCTAAACTGGCGGAGTTGTCGGATATAGCCCACGAGAACGGTGCAAGTTGCTTCGAGAAGAAATACAGATGATAGATTTGACCGGAAAAAATGCTCTTGTTACGGGCATTGCCAACAATCGCTCGATCGCCTGGGGCATAGCTCAGCAGCTCCACAAAGCAGGGGCCAACCTCGGCATCACTTTTTTGAAGGATGAAAAAGGCAAGCACGAGCGCAAAGTCGCCGAACTTGTCGAACCGCTCAATCCCAGCCTGTATTTGCCCTGCAATGTCCAAAACGAGAGCGAAATCGAGTCTACTTTTCAAACCATCGCCGACAAATGGGGCAAGTTAGATATCCTGGTTCACTGCTTAGCCTTTGCCGGCAAGGACGAACTTTCAGGAGATTTCACCAACACCTCCCGCCAAGGCTTCTCCAATGCTTTGGATATTAGCGCTTACTCGCTGGTGCGGCTTTGTGCTGCGGCTAAACCGCTGATGGCGGAGGGCGGCAGCATTATCACGCTGAGTTATTTGGGCGGCGTGCGGGTAGTTCCTAATTATAATGTGATGGGCATTGCTAAGGCAGCTCTGGAGATGAATGTTCGCTATCTGGCGGCGGAACTCGGCCCGTTAAATATTCGGGTAAATGCGATTTCTTCGGGCCCGATTCGGACTCTGGCTTCGTCAGCAGTCGGCGGCATTCTGGATATGATCCACCACGTTGAGGAAGTGGCCCCGCTGCGGCGGACTGTGACTCAGCAGGAAGTGGGAAATGCTGCGGCTTTTCTGTGCAGCAATCTCTCTAGCGGGATTACGGGTCAAGTTTTATATGTCGATGCTGGTTACGAAATCATGGGAATGTAACAGTTGACAGTTGTCAGTTGTCAGTTGTCAGTTGACAGTTGTCAGTTGACAGTTGTCAGTTGTCAGTTGTCAGTTGACAGTTGTCAGTTGTCAGTTGTCAGCGAAGTTTTTAGACAGTTAACAGCAAGATTTGCCAACAGTCAACTGTCAATAACAGTCTTTTGTTCGCTACAAAAGTGTTAATCCCAAATTACTAATTATCAACAATAACTATGAATGACAAATTGGGAATTATGGAAATAATCGATCGCCCTCCAGTACCTCCTGCAAATTCGGTTCAACCAGCCAGGGCCGCGTTGGTGAAACGCACGACACTGGAAACGGATGTCACCGCCAGCCTCAATCTCGACGGTGTGGGAACTTGCAAAGCGTCCACGGGGATTCCGTTTTTAGACCATATGTTGCAGCAGATTGCTTCTCACGGATTGATCGATTTGGACGTACAGGCGATCGGGGATTTGGCGATTGACGACCACCACACCAACGAAGATGTGGGAATTACCTTGGGCCAAGCCCTAGCAAAAGCTGTCGGAGATCGATCGGGCATTTCTCGCTTCGGCCACTTCATCGCCCCTCTAGATGAAGCATTAATTGAAGTAGTCTTAGACTTTTCGGGACGGCCTCACCTAAGTTACAGCTTAGAAATTCCCAACCAGCGGATCGGCACCTACGATACTGAATTAGTGAAAGAGTTTTTTTCGGCGGTGGTGAACCACACTCAGATGACACTGCACATTCGACAGTTGCAGGGCGGAAATTCACATCACATTGTCGAAGCGGCGTTTAAGGCCTTTGCGCGAGCTCTGCGGATGGCGGTAGAAATCGATCCCCGGCGCGCCAGTCGGATTCCGAGTTCTAAAGGAGTTTTGTAGTTTGGGGTTTGCAGTAGCGCTTCTGGGCTACTGCAAACTTGTAAATCAAAATATATCTGCTATATAGTTAAAAACACCTTGACTTCCCTCGCCGTACTTGCCGATAAATTGATCGATTAGTCGATCGCTACACCTTTCTATAGCATCAGCTATAGAACTTTGTGCTAAAACTTGACTGGCAGATTGACGCAAAACTTCAAACAAATTTACAGTAAAATCAGTATCTTCACTGACAAAATCCCACAGTTCTCGACCGATCAAAGTGCTCATTTCAGAATTCGGCAGAAGTTGCTTCAGCAGACCAAAAGTTACAGTCTTATTAGTTCTCTTGCCGTAAGCTATACCAATATAAGCGCGATCGCCTGCATTAATTTTTTCCTGAATTTTGTCAGCCCAATATACTATCTGGTCTTTATCCATATCATTCGGGCCGCTTTTGACCTGTATCCAACAGCGATCGCCATCACTGGTAGTTTTGATTGCATCCCACCCTGACTTACCGGGCGGACTTTCTGCACTTTCAGAGCAAGATATCAATAGTTTTTCAATAAAAAACCCCATAGAAGTAACAATAGACCTAGTAGCCGCCATATAAACATTAAGTCTGACAACTTCTGCTGGAGTATCAAGATTTAACGCCCTAATTAAAAATGGGTTGGGGTGAATTTTTTCTAAAGTTAGATTGTCAACCATAGCTAACTGTCGCCTTGTGAAGTCCCGACAGATACTAGCTAGAAAATTTGCGGCTATAGTAAGTTGCAGCGAAAGCTTACCTGAAGATGTAAATGCTAAAATGCGTTCAATCTCATCGGGAGTAAATTTAAGAGCTCTTTTACCAGATATGCTGCTGATGCCGTTTCTGAGTGTTTCTGCTTGTAAATTAAAAAATTCTTCTAACTCCGCAAAATGACTGGCGAAAGATCGAGACTTGCTGGCAGGGAGTCCTACTTCTTTTTCTAAAACAAATGCTAATAATTCATGAAGTTGCTCTGACACTTTTATTTCTCCTCAACTCTATTTTAAATATTAGCTAACTGAAAAGAGACAACTGTTGACTTATTTCTCTTCCTCTAACTCGATCGCCCTTAATTACCTGACAAAGGTATTGACCGATCGCCTCTCCCAATAATACAGGAACAGCATTCCCAATTTGTCGGTATTTAGAAGCAGTCGATCCATAAAAAACCCAATCATCTGGAAAAGTTTGAATTCGCGCGCACTCTCTGACACTCAAAGGACGCAATTCATCAGGATGACACATATCTGTAGCCTTTTGATGGGGACTGGTTGTGACAGTAGGCGACGGTTTATCCCATGCCAAACGTCGGTAAAAACCAACTTTACCGCCTTCAGATTTATAAGCTCCTCCCATTGCTTCTTGCTGTAATTCGCTGGGTAAATGCCTCCAGTTTTGACCTGCTGTTAACAGACGCAGATACTTGAGGCGATTTTCTGAATAAGGGACAAATTCTGGCCGAGAATCTACTAAATCTTTTAATCCTTCTCTAATCGTCAACCATTTTGGTTTTTTAGCAGTACCTTTCTGACTGTAAGTTGGCAGTGGCAAAGTAACTGAATCATTACCTTTATAACCAATAAAAATTACTCTTTCTCTAGCTTGAGGAACGCCGTAGTCAGCAGTATTTAGTAAATCATACATAACTTCATAACCAATGCGTTTCATCTCTGCCAAAATCACTTGTAAAGCTGCACCTGGCATTTCATCATGTTCTAATTGCGCGCAACCTAAACCTCTGCGATCGTGAGGTCGATGTCGAATCGGAGCTGACAGCAATCCCTTGACATTTTCCATGATAAAAAAGCGCGGTTTAATTTCATCAACAATGCGTATGAAATCCATAAATAAGCTGCCGCGCGGATCTCCAACAGACCCCCGTTTTCCGGCTGTGCTGAAGGGTTGGCACGGGGGGCCGCCGGTCACTAAATCTACTTCATCAGCGCGCAGAGGTCTATCTAAACCTAAGATTTGTCCGCCTTCTTCTAAGAGAGTTTGGGCGCTGACTTCGCAAATATCTCTCGGTACAGCACATGGGGATAAGTGAGGACGATTTAGAGAGATAGTTTTGGTAGCATCAGGTTCAATTTCTACTAAACTTACTGTCTGAAATCCTGCTTTTTCTAGACCTAAATCTAAACCGTAAGCTCCAGCAAAGAGGCTAATAGTTATCGGTTTGTTGTTAATCACAAGTTTAAGCCTCATAATATGTATGGTATTTAGGAAATCTCAAGAGTTTGCGATATTCCAGCCTACCATTCATAACCGTGTTCTTTTCCCCATTGTATCCAAGCTTGAGCCATTTGTTTCATTCGACCGCGCTGCTCTGGCTTTACCGGATTATCACCAGTAATTGCCCTCAACGCCCAAAACCAATGATCTGGTTTTTGTTCGAGATCGCGAAAAATCAACGGTACAACAGGCTGTCCCATGCCAATAATTCTTTGATAAGCTGGGTGCATTGACTTTTGTGTAACTAATGACAGCATCCTTGTCTGGGCACGCCATTCTTCTGCAAAGCTATAAAACTCCGCTTCGAGTTCTACCTGACTTTTAATCGGGTATTTATAGGTTGTGATGCGATCCGGTAGTTTCATGTCAAGCCGTGGCTACTTCATAAATCTATATTACCTTACCTTCCCAAAGTATTCAGCCAATTAGCTAAAGAATAAACAATGCGATTTGAGTAAGGTACGTCAGATTGGAAAACCTCGACAATCGTTATACAATTTTATCTGACGCACCCTAGGATTCGATTTGAGTGTGACACGCTTGGTTTATTTCAATCTATCCAAACTTCGTCAAGAACCGGAAAGCATCCAGTACGTGACTCGCGCAAACGTAGGGCGAAGTATTGTAAAAACCTTGCCACGCCGCCGCCTTATCTTCATCGTACCTGTCCGCTCTTTCCGAGTGTCTTCCCAGCCAATTAAGCCGCACCGCGTGACCGACTAATACATCTAAAACAATGTATTCTTCTACTTTCAATTCTGGGTTGCGCTGCGCGAGCGCCGCCAACTCCATCAGCGCCTCAATATTGACTTGTCGGTATTCCGGCGCTACAATTTTGTTTAGCAAATGCTCGATTTGGAGCGCGAAATTTTTTTCGCCTGGGGTCATTTCCGCTAAAATAAGATCGCTATCTAAGCGATTTCGACGCTCTAATTTATCGCCAATAATCAAGCCTTTGCAGTGCCGCAGCAATCCCCAAACACTCGGATAAAAATCCTTCGGTACGCGGTTGACTGCACCTTCCATTTGCCGCTTGCGCCGCCATCCACCCGCAGGCATTTTGGGTTCCTCAAACACGGGCGCGACTACCCATTCAATATCTTTTTCCGGCTGTTTGACACGCAGTGATTCTTGCTGTTTGAGGATTTGATTCATTTCCTCATATTCTGCCAATACTTGGCGCAGGCGATTTTTAATTTCAAAGGGACTTAGCTGCATTAAATATTCGTAAGCTTCATTTTGCGTAACTCGCAATTCGCGGGCTAATTCGCTAGTTAACAGCAAAATAAAGTAACTCACTCTCAGAGTTAGCAACCCTTTAAACAACTGCGGTTCGGCTTTAATTAGCAAGCCTAAGTAAATCAGAATTTCTTGAGTGAGAACTCTATCGCGAACGTCCTCTCCACAGAATTCGCGAATTTTGTCCATGATTTCCGTGTAAGAACCAGGTCGCGAAATCAGCGAATCTTCGCTGTAGGCTTTCCCGACAGCAATCTGTTTTTGCTTCACCAAAATGTCTGTCACTGCATCCGACAAGCTGATATCAACTTTGTCCAGCAATCCAGCAGCGTGACGGACAACGGCCCATTGAATTTTTGATTGCGAACTTTCTCCAGCTTTTGTATAAACTTCGTTGAGTAAATCCACAACTTCAACAGTTGCTTCCGCGCCGCCAAATCCTGTATCAAAGTTTAATCCTTTGAGGCGAATCAGCGTATGCAGCAACTCAATTTGTTCGTACAAATTCTCTGATTTTTGCAGGCTGGTGAGCAATAATTGAGGATTAGTTTCGCACTCTAATTTAAATTCTTGGGTATGACCCAATGGCCAAGTTTTTTCGGGATTGTAACTCAGATAGGTGGGGGTTTCTACTGCACCTGTCACTGGAGATTCAGTGAATTCAAAATATTGCATGAAATCTATTCTCTCTGTGCCAGCAGTCAGCATTAACTGGTTAAGATTTCCGAGTTTGACAGGCGTATTTCCTGAGTTTCCGTCGCGGAGTTGCTTCATCAATTCCAGCAGTGCTTCGCGGCCGGTTTCGAGCATCGCGTGAGTCAGCATCAGCGTTACCGTGGGTCGTCCCAACTGATACCAATGGCGGTGAATGTGAGCTATTTCGCTTTGAATTTTAGATACTAGAAAATGGTAGTCTAGAGTTAGGTAAAATTCTTCTCTGTCCAAGAATGAGGGAAGAAATACGATCGCCTCTCCGCGAATTTTGAACACCCGGGAAGTCGTCAAACTCCGCAAACGGCGCACGGGGCGGCCTGTTAAGCCTAGTGAATCGTTGCGTCCAATCTCCGCGTAAATAGCGGATAATTCTTTGGCTTGGCGGACTTGAATTGGTTCTACCTGTTTTGGAGTTTGCGCTGCAATACCGTTGGTGGCTAATTCTGCTTGCAAATCTTTGTCTTCAGCTAACAGGGCAATTTGCACTAAAGGTTCTCTGTGCCCGCCCACTGACAGGTGTCTTCCCAAGGGGTCAATATCGCCAACTGCGATTAATCCTTCGTTGAGTAATTGACCTAGAAAATACAAACTTTGCGCCCAAACTAGGGGAACATTTTCATTGGGTAGGCGCTGCTGACTGCGGGGATTGAGCTTTTCTGCTTCTATATTTTCGGCGGGGACGTAGTACAATTCTGGTAGTAGTGGCAAACCAGAGCGATCGACTGCTAGAGATTCCAAACGCTGCTGGTACTCCTGCACTTGGGCTTGATTTCCCTGAAATAGGCCGTCCAAGAATAAATAAGTGAAAAATAGCGGCCACTCGCATTCTATATGCTCGAACTGCTTTAATTCTGTCGGTTCGTAATGCAGGCGATCGGCATCTTCCAAAACTGTTTGGTGTCCGTCCCGCAGAAACCGCTTGCAGCCGTAATTGCCTTGCAATTTGTCGATTATTTTATTTCTAGTTCGTTCTACTAATTCTTTATCTTCCACAGCAAAAGCCGGAAAACTAATCACGCTCAATAAAGCTGCATCTACTTCTTTTGAACTAGATTCCCGAGGCAAAAGCGATTCTAAAGTTACGCGGCTTCTGGCAATTTCATCGGGTAAAACGTGAATCACTGATGTTTGAGAACCGTTAACTCCGAACAAATCCAATCCATTTATTGCTTCCAGCGCTGCTTTTGCCATGCCAACCGAACTAGCATTTAATTCTGCATTGCCGCGATTAACTTTATTGCCTCTTTCCCAAATTCCGTAATCGGGAGTGCGGTAAGCTCTACCAATGTAGTAGACTAAATTTTGCACGAAATTGACTTCATCGATTGTAAAAATTATATGCAATCCCGAAGCCGTCATTTGAGCAAGAATCAACAAAAATATAGATGTAGCATCTAACTGTAAATGTCCCCATTGGTCATCGCCAACAACAATACTACCAGTTTGAGTATTGTATTTAGCGTGCAGGGCATCTAGCGGCAACTGAGTATTTTTAAAACGTTCGACTTTGCTCGATTGCTGCATCATCGCAAACAGCAAGCCGCGCATCAATTTGACTGTGCTGTGTTCGAGTTCAAAGGTTCTACCGCGATCGCCGTCAATTTTGCGGTAAGCTAAACCCAAACCCCAAACTGCCAAAATGCTGTACACATTATCCCGCACCCAAGCATCGGTGTAGTCGCCGTGAGCGTTAACGGCGGTACTCGCCGGAAGCAAGCCGGTAATTGGGTTCTGGCGCTTGAGGATAACGTTTTTGATTTGCTGGTAGTAATGATCTAACTTCGTTTGTCGCTCTTTTGTTGCGATCGCCATTTCGTTTTCCTTGGTTTTCCTGATGCGAGTTCAATTGCGGTGAATAGACTTTTAAATATATCAGAGATTCTATCACTGCTCCGATTCTGCCAACAACAAAACAAGGTGATTGTCATGTCCAGCCGCAACAAGAACAATAATAACCGCGTTCCTTTTGTAAAAATTGTCTACTCTACAGTGAAGGTTAATGGTAAAATTGAACTCGTGCCGATGGAATGGTACGCTGACGGCTCTGTCAAGAAAATTGAACGTTAATGAGCGATCGCACTTAGCAGCCTAACTCTAATGGACTTGCGCGTCGCGTACAAAAAAACGGTTCCTGGGCCACGGAATGATGACTTACCAAAATCTTTGTGGCACAAACCGGATTTTTTTCGTTCAAAAGTAGTCTAGCATCGATCGCCAAACTAAGCTAATTTAAATAACTAGGTGTGTAGAAATCTCACAGAAAGAAATATGGATCGATCGCGCCCGCAATTTTCAGTGCTGGGACTACCAGTTCACATATTAGACGATTACGCAGGTTGGCTGATAGAGCGCCTGCATCAAGGCTTAGGAAGTCACGTCGTGACACTAAATGCTGAAATGGCAATGCAAGCCGAGAAAAATCAGGCATTAGGCGATGTAATTCGCTCTGCAGAACTCGTGATTCCAGACGGTTCGGGAGTAGTGCTGTACTTGCGAATGCGGGGCAAATCGGCAAAGCGCTATCCGGGGATTGAACTAGCAGAATCGCTGCTGCAAGAAGCCGGAAAATTGCCCGATTCCGAACCGATATTTTTCTTTGGAGGTGCGCCGGGAGTGACGGCGAAGGCGGCAGAAAATTGGCAGCAAAAAGTGAAAGGATTGTCGATTTCTGCTCAACACGGCTATCTTTCTGCTGATGAAGAAACAGACTTCTGTGACAGCCTGAAAAAAATGCAGCCAAAACTGATTTTTGTGGGCTTGGGAGTGCCTCGCCAAGAGTTTTGGATTGCGGAAAACCGACACCTTTGTCCGCAGTCTATTTGGGTGGGAGTTGGCGGCAGTTTCGATATTTGGGCGGGAACCAAAGACCGCGCGCCGGCTTGGTTTTGCGACAATCATTTAGAATGGTTGTACCGGCTTTATCAAGAACCTTGGCGCTGGCGCAGGATGTTGGCTTTACCACAGTTTGCATTGAAGGCTTTGGGGGATTTTCGAGGTTGAAAATTGGATTGATAGAGTAACCGCAGATTCAAGGCAGACAAACACAGATTGACGCAGATATTTTCCTGCTTAAAAAGTGAATTTTGCCAGATATTTATTG
>NZ_JADEWT010000052.1 GCF_015207505.1 Tychonema sp. LEGE 06208 | reverse complement strand
CTCCCCATCTCCCCCTCTCCCCATTTCCCTCGTGTCACTTACAAAAGCGGCAACCCTTTTTCTTGCAGATCCCCCTTTCGGATAAGATTAGATACGCAGCAACCAATGAGGACAGGATGTTATGAGTCAAGACGACATTTTTGCCAGAGTCAAGAAAATTGTGGCCGATCAACTCGAAGTCGATCCGAGCGAAGTCAAGCCGGAAGCCAACTTTGCTAACGATTTAGGAGCAGACTCCTTAGATACAGTAGAGCTAGTGATGGCTTTGGAAGAAGAGTTTGATATTGAAATTCCCGACGAAGCAGCCGAAGCAATTACCACGGTTCAAGCTTCTGTAGATTTCATCAGCAGCAAACTTGCAGCTCCAAAAGCATAAAATACCTGTCTTTTCCCCTAAGAGGAGAGAAATTTAAAAACTAAAAACTCCTCTTTTGTTCTGCGTTCTGGGTGTTTAATTTTTTGAAACTGAAATCATGACAAATTTAGAGCGTAAGCGCGTTGTTATCACGGGTCTCGGCGCGATTACACCGATCGGCAATACCTTGTCCGAATATTGGGACGGGTTGCTGGCGGGGAAAAATGGCATCGGCCCGATTACTTTGTTCGATGCGTCGCGGCACGACTGCCGGATTGCTGGAGAGGTCAAGGGTTTTAACCCACACGACTATTTAGAGCGCAAGGAAGCAAAGCGGATGGATCGCTTTGCTCAATTTGGGGTATCAGCGAGCAAACAAGCTCTAGCTGATGCGAAGTTTGAGATTAACGACCTGAACGCAGAACAGGTGGGTGTCATTCTTGGCACTGGCATTGGCGGGCTGAAGGTTCTCGAAGATCAGCAAGAGATCTATTTGACTCGCGGCCCCGATCGGTGCAGCCCGTTTATGATTCCCATGATGATTGCGAATATGGCCGCGGGCCTGACGGCGATTCAAACAGGTGCTAAAGGTCCAAACTCTTGCACGGTGACAGCCTGCGCTGCTGGCTCGAATGCTGTGGGCGATGCGTTTCGCATGGTTCAGGGCGGTTACGCGCAAGCGATGATTTGTGGCGGTACGGAAGCTGCGGTGACACCTTTGTGCGTGGCGGGTTTTGCTGCGGCGAGGGCGCTTTCGACTCGCAACGATGACCCGACTCATGCTTGCCGTCCGTTCGATCGCGATCGTGATGGTTTTGTCGTCGGCGAAGGTGCTGGCATTCTGATTCTAGAAGAAATGGAACACGCTCTGGCGCGTGGCGCGAGAATTTACGCAGAAATCGTCGGCTACGGTTTAACCTGCGATGCGTATCACATGACATCCCCAGTACCGGGGGGCGAGGGTGCCTCGCGGGCGATCGCTTTAGCGCTCAAGGATGCTGGTTTGACACCGGATATGGTGAGTTATATCAACGCCCACGGCACGAGTACGCTTCCCAACGACTCTACTGAAACGAAGGCGATTAAGAAGGTTTTGGGGGAAAGCGCTTACAAAGTAGCAATTAGTTCTACCAAGTCAATGACCGGCCATCTTTTGGGCGGTTCTGGGGGAATTGAGGCGGTGGCTGCGGTAATGGCGATCGCCAATGACAAAATTCCGCCGACAATCAATCTGGAGAATCCCGATCCAGAGTGCGATTTAGACTATGTTCCGCATACAAGTCGCGATCTAAAAGTTGATGTAGCGCTGTCGAATTCCTTTGGATTTGGCGGCCACAACGTGACACTGGCCTTCAAGAAGTTTGTTCCGTAACCGGAAGTCAGAAAGTCGCAAGTTAGAAGGTGAAAAATTAATTTTTCACCTTTTATTTTTTTGAGATCAATTTTAGATTGGGCGCACTGCGACGAAGAAACCGGGTTTTTCACCAAATCTGCTGGCTACAGCGAATTATTTTCGTCAAAAACCCGGTTTCTGGCCACCCGCGCGTAAGTCATAAATTTGTTGGCATTGGCGGGATATCAGTGAAATTACTGCTGAGTAAATACTGCAAATCAAAGCTATTTCACTATGAAAATTTAGAATGTGTTGAGTGCGGCAGCAATATCAAAGATTACTTGACAAGTCAAGGAATTCATGGAAAGCGCATAAAACTGTACACAGGAGAGGCAATAGCTTGGAACGGCAACATTTACGATCGTAGCTTGCCGGGAGAGGCTATTTCAGTGAATGGTTGTCATGAAGGAATCGCTATTATCAACAACATAGAAACTATTTTTGACAACCATTTAGCTTATTCTGCCGGCAATAACTCCAACCGATATCGGTACAAAGCCACAGGATGCCCCCCAGCAGCAAAATAATCCGGGTCTTGCGGCGACAAATAAATCGCTGTCACCTGATCCGCCTCGATTCTTTTACTCGTAGAATCGCGATTTTCCGCGCTTCCAACTACTCGATAAGCCGTTGTTGTTTCTACCTCGTTTAAATAAATATCCGTCTCTCCCCGAAATACTTGCTGAGAAATTTCTGCAGACACAAACTCATCGGGATTCGATGTTTGGGTGCCGCGACTGGTAACAATCGAGATTAGTTGGCGATCGCCTTTGAGTATGGTAATCTGGCGGTTGGGATTGTTCGGATCGACTTTCACCGAAAGTACGCCGCCGTCGCCTAAATAGGCTTTGGCGATGTTCAAACCGTTAAAAGCGCGATCGGCCACAATCTTCTTAGCTAGCTTAGATTTATAATTAGAAAAAAAACCAGTATTTATTTCTGGTTGAAATCGCACTTTAAATAATACCGGCTGCTGCAAATACTGGCGGTTGCTTTCAAATCCGGGCGTCACAATATTTGGCGCTAAAGGAGCGGCTAAATCTACTAAAGTGCTAGCAATATTCCACTCGCCAGCCATCCAGTCTGGATACACTAAATCTCCCTTGGCTGCAGCAATAGCAGGTTTGCTTTCCCAATTGGGAAAAGTGGAAATGCGATCGCCCAAAACTCCCGCCTGCGCCCCGCCACCCCACAAAATTAACGCGCAAACCAAACAAAAACCCCAAATTAATTTCATACTAAATGATATTCAAACAGCTAATTGTATCTATTAATCAAAAAGGTTCGTAGTGAGGAGTTTAGTCCTAATTTTTGCGAACTAAAGTCGTCACTATGAACCTTTTTTAGTCAGGAGTTTTGGGCTATTTTGCAGACTAAAGTCCGAACGATCGAACCTTTTTTATTGTTGTTTAGCTTGAAAGTGTTTCAACCGGTGCTGGCTCCCAAACTTCACCGTATTGTTCTTTCAATTCGTGCCAATTTTCTACTTGTCCCGGTTCATATTCTCCCGGCTTTCCCCACTGCAAAAATGCGCTCAAAGCAGCCTCATTTTGTTCGTCTAAAAAACGAATTGCATAGGTGGTGAAATTGCCTCTTTTTGCCTCGCCAGTCTCAAATTTTACTTGTTTGATTTTGTCCATATTCAAGTGAAATTCAAAAATTTCGGCGTGCATATTTGCATACTTACCCTTGGGCAACTCTGCGTAAAACAGCTTGTGTATTGAACCGCGCACTTCCAGCACTGCCGCGCTGCTAGTCACGATTAAACGCAGTGTCCCCAATTTTTCGCAAGCTTCTAAGAATTCTTTAAGAGTCGCAGTCATATCACTTTGGGATTTTGGATTTTGGATTTTGGATTAAATCGAAAAGAAGCAAAGGTTAGTTGGAAAGCAGGAAAATTAATTAGATAAAAAAGGATAATTCTTTCTTCTTCCTTCTTTCTTATTCCTTCTTCCTTCTTCCTTCATTCATTTTTCGTACATTTCGTAAGCAGCGACAATCCGCTGTACTAACGGGTGTCTCACCACGTCTGCTTGAGTGAATTCGCAGAAAGCTATGCCTTCAACGTTTCCCAGAATATTTTGAGCAACTGACAATCCCGACTGTTGGTGTGCGGGCAAATCTGTTTGAGTTAGATCGCCGGTGACTACCATTCTCGATCGAAAGCCGAGACGAGTCAACACCATTTTCATTTGAGCCGGAGTCGTATTTTGAGCTTCGTCCAAAATGACGAAAGCATTGCTGAGAGTGCGCCCCCGCATATAAGCTAAAGGAGCTACTTCGATCAGGCCTCTTTCCATTAAATCGGCCATTTTGTCGGGTTCGATCATTTCTTGCAAGGCATCGTAAAGCGGACGCAAGTAGGGATCGACTTTTTGCTGCAAATCTCCGGGCAAAAATCCTAATTTTTCGCCAGCTTCTACGGCTGGCCTGGTTAAAATCAGCCGTTCGTACTGCTTGCTTAATAGCGCTTGTACGGCGAAAATAGCTGCTAGAAATGTTTTGCCAGTACCCGCCGGGCCGATGCAAAATGTCAGGTCGTGGGTGCGTACTGCTTGGACGTACTGGCGCTGCTTGAAGGTTTTGGCTCTGATTTCTTCGCCGCGGCGGGTTTTGGCGAGCACGTCTCGCTGCAAGTTTTGTAAATCTTCTTGGCGGTTGCTATCCAAAGCTTGGCGCGCTGTTTGGATTTCTACTCCGGTAATGGTTTTGCCCGCTTTCCAGAAGTCAGAGAGCGATCGCACTAATTGATGACACAATTCTACTTGAGTTTTTGTGCCAGAAATCAGCAGTTCTTGCCCTCGCATTACCAGGTTAGCGCCGGTTTGCTTAGAGATAATTTTCAAGTTTTCTTCTTGATTGCCGGCCAGCGAGATAGCGCTTTGAGTGTTCGGCAACTCAATGGTTAGTTTTTCAGTCATGCCAGCATGAGCTCCTCCAAATAAGCAATTGTAGCAGTGGATAACAAACAGCACACAGCAAACAGCAAACAGCAAACAGTTATCTATGGGAATCAAACCATTTATCTGTAACGATTATAGTTGTGATTCGTGAGGTTATATCAATTCAGGTTGCACACCTCATGATGTTAACTGTTAACTGTTAACAGTCAACGCCTGAATTTACTATTCTGATGCTAACAGATTTGATATTATTTACGTTCGCGCCAGATTTAACGGTTGCTAGAAAATTTAACTATCGATGGTTAAATTAGCTGGCTTTTGCGAACAAAAAGACGCCAGGTACTAAGTTTTACCTAGTATCTAAGGCGTCTTTTCTGTTTAAATGAATGAGTTTGGTGCTTGCGGCACAAATCAAATCTCCCTTCTTTGAAGTCACACAACTTGAGATTTTAGATTGTAGATTCTTCGACTTCGCTCGCGAACAAGTTTTAGATTTTAGATTTACCTGATGCTGCTGAGATTTGAGATTGAAAATTTTAGATTTGTGTCCGATCGCAAAATCGGCAATCTAAAATCACAGGGGGCTTGTAATACCAAGCCTACAACAGGCAATCTAAAACCTAAAATTGTTTTTGGATTTTGCAGTTAATAACCGGGAGTATTTCTGCTCGTTCTAAACGTAGGTGTGTTAGTACGGCGAGGTTGTTCTCTCGGAGCTCTGCTAGGTAAGGGAGTCGGCGAGGGAGGCGAAGTTCGGGGTCGGAAATCTCCTCGATCGCGCATACCGCGATCGCCCCTGGGCGGCCCGGAGCCTCGATCGCCTCCTTCGCTATCGTATACGTCTAAGTAGAGCGACTGACCCACAGTTTGCGCCACCGCTTCGAGGGTAGTTCTAATTGCCTGAATATTGCGTCCGCCCCTACCATAAACCCGCCCCTTGTCAGGATCTTCAAAAGCGAGCCTTACCCAGACGCGAGATTGGCGGGGGTGCAGTTCGCAATCAACCCGCAAAGAGTCCGGCGACTCCAGAAAAGGTGCAATTAAAAACTGTATCAGTCCAGCATAGTTAGGGCTAGCTGACTGCTGTTGTGCTGCTGGACTCAACGTTGGCTCCGGCTCCGACTTGTTCAAATACATTAGCTTTTCTCAGGATGTCACGCACGGTGTCAGTTGGCTGAGCGCCTTGTTGGAGGCGCTTGACAATCGCTGGAACATCCAGCCTGGTTTCGTTATTTCTGGGGTTGTAGAAGCCGAGTTCTTCTAGGGGACGGCCGTCGCGGCGGGTAGAACTGTTCATCGCTACAATCCGGTAGCTGGTCTCGCGTTTTTTCCCGTATCTTTTCAATCGCAGTTTGATCATCTTCTTGCACAATAGTCCTGGCTCAATTGTGACATACTCCAGGCCAGAAATCTCACATTATGCTCTGGGGCATTCACAGCAACTGTTGACTGTTGACTGCTGACTGTTGACTGTTGACTGTTGACTGTTGACTGTTGACTGTTGACTGTTGACTGTTGACTGCTGACTGTTGACTGTTGACTGCTGACTGTTGACTGCTGACTGTTGACTGTTGACTGTTGACTGTTAACTGTTAAGAGGGTTGGCACTCTTGGCACCGCCCCTACCTACTGACTACTGACTACGGACTAAGGACTAAGGACTACTGACTACGGACTAAGGACTACGGACTAAGGACTACGGACTAAGGACTAAGGACTTCTTCAACCTCCGAGCAAAATATCGCTGCGATTTGCTGCCCCCAAGGCCGGTCTAGCGCCGTCAATGTGCGGTGTAATTGCTAGCGGGAGGGCCGATGCTGTTCCCCACTGCTGCACCAGCTTTTGCAAAAATATATCTTGCTGCTCTCTCAAAGAGTCCCAATCGGTGCCGCGATTGATAATTGCAAACCAAACTAAGCCCCGATCGCGCGTGGGTATGGCTCCAGCCAAAGCAATCACCGTGTTCAAAGTACCAGTTTTCACCACAGCCGATCGCGGAATGTGTCGGTGTTCTAGAGTTCCTTTATCGCGCCCAGACACCGGAAACAAGTCAGCAATCGTCAGCCCTGTAGTCTGAAGGTTGCGCCCGATCGCCTGCATCATCGCGCAAGCCGCCCTTGGAGACATTTGATTTTCGACTCCCAAGCCCGAACCGTTAATTAATTGAAGTTCCGCCTGTGGCACCCCAGCAGCCCAAGTCGCTTGTTGCTGAACAACTTTTGCCCCGCCCAAATTGTCGGCCAGCATTTGGGCAATTTCATTGTCGCTGTGGACGTTCATCTGCTTGAGAATTTCGGCTAAAGGAAGCGATCGGCGCTTCAACAGCAAACGCCCGGAAGCGGGAATTTTTTGAGCGATCGGGCTGCCGGCGATCGTTACTTGCGGCTTTCGGGTGCCCGGAGCCATCTTAGAATACATTGCCAGCAGGTCTGGCGACCAACTGCGACTATCTAGAGCCTGTCGCATACCCTCCCCCGCAACCAGAGGATCGGACTGGTAGTTCATGGGAAAATTGCCAGTTACGACCAAATTTCCCGCCACGCGATCGATACCCATTTGATTGAGAGCATTACCCACGGCGATCGCCTCCTCCCACACAAACAGCGGATCGCCCCCGCCAGCGATCACCAAATCCCCCTGCAACACCCCATTCCTAATGGGCCCCGTTCCCCAAAACCGCGTTTCAAACTGATGATCCGCGCCCCAAGTTTCTAGGGAAGCCAGAGAAGTCGCAATCTTTGTCAGGGAAGCCCCAGGCATCAGCACCGTCCCCTGCTGACTTACCAGCGGCAGCATTCCCGCTTGCACCCAAATTCCCTGATTTCCGTCGATGAGATGCTTCGCCTTCAAATCTTTTAAATATTCCTGCACGGCAGCTTCTGCGGGCAAGTCTGGATTGGCCACATCTATTTTCCCAAAAGCCAGCTCTTCGGCTACCACTAACCCGGGAATCCCTCCCCGCCAAGCCAGCACCGACACGGCGTTGGGCGCGGCACTGCGTACCCCAGCCATGTCCAGCCACAGAGACATGATTCCCGAGCTAAATAAATCCAGCATTTTTTACTCCTAAGTCAGTCAGTCGATTTTAGATTTTAGATTTACGCTCCAGCATTCAATCTGGGAGATTGAACAAGAGTATAAAATTGTGGGCGGCTCACCACGAGTGGAAGCAAGTATCCGTTTTTCGGCGGGGCGCACAGTCAACTATTCGGTTGAGTTTTTCAATTTGCAGTCAAAAAAGTAAAGTAGGGACAAAACAAGCTCTCTCAGAGTAGTAGGTAATGACAATTGTCCGATCGGGCGCGAGCAGATTTTAGTGATTTATTCGCTTTTCTGGATTCAGACTCCAGATCCGCAAAAAACCGATACCCTGCGCCCGACTGCTGAAGTGAATGCTCCCAAAATTTTAAAGCCTAGTTCCTCCACCCAGATTCAATACTGCAAGTCAATCTAAAATCTAAAATCTAAAATCTAAAATCTAAAATCGACTGACTTCCTGGTAAAATTTTTAATGTTTCTCAAACATTGGTCAATGGGATCGACACGCGCAAGAATTGCAATAGACGCTATGGGTGGGGATCATGCCCCCGCCGAAGTTGTAGCTGGAGCGCTTAAGGCACAGGAAGAATTAGGCGTCGAGATTTTGCTGGTGGGCGACCCGCAGCAAATAGAAGAGTCGCTACGTCTTCAAGACGCAATCGGCCGCGTCTGCAAAGGTCAGCTAGAAATCGTTCCTTCTGAAGGAACGGTAGAAATGCACGAAGAACCTTTAAGTGCCCTCAAACGCAAACCCAAGGCTTCGATTAACGTAGCCATGAACTTGGTAAAGCAGCAGCAAGCTGATGCTGTGGTGTCCGCAGGTCACTCCGGCGCGGCGATGGCTGCGGCCCTGCTGAGGTTGGGGCGGCTCCCCGGAATCGATCGCCCTGCGATCGGTGCGGTTTTGCCGACAATGGTATCGGGCAGCTCCGTGCTCATTCTCGATGTTGGCGCTAACGTGGACTGCCGCCCCAAATTTTTGGAGCAGTTTGCTCTGATGGGAACTATTTACAGCCAGTGCGTCCTGGGCGTAGCCGAACCAAAAATCGGTCTGCTCAATATTGGCGAAGAACCTTCTAAAGGTAACGACGCGGCGGTACGCACCCATCAATTATTGGTGGACAATCCTCACATTCCTTTTGTAGGCAATGCCGAAGGCCGCGACGTGCTGTCGGGGAAGTTCGACGTGATTGTCTGCGACGGGTTTGTAGGCAACGTGTTGTTGAAGTTTGCCGAAGCGGTGGGCGAAGTCGTGGTGCAAGTGCTTAAGGAAGAATTGGCAGCCGGACTCAAAAATCAAATTAGTGCTCCCCTCCTGCAAGAAAGCCTCAAGGGGTTCAAGCAGCGGGTAGACCACGTTGAACACGGCGGCGGTTTGCTGTTGGGCGTTGCTGGAGTTTGCATTATCAGCCACGGTTCGTCTCAAGCTGCCTCGATTTTTAATGCCATTCGTTTGGCGAAAGAGGCTATTGACAACCAAGTGCTGGAACGAATTCGCTCTGAAAATCGCGAAACCGCTCTGGAACAAGAAGCTGTCAATTAGAGGCAGTAAGTAGAAATTAAAAATTAAAAATGTCAAATTAAACAATCTGTTTTGCTCGCTAAAAAAGTAATTTCAGTAGTTTAAAAAAGAAGTTTAATTTGTAATTTTTAATTTTTAATTTTTAATCTTTGAACTGAATAGCGAGTAAATGGAGAGGAATGTTGCAGCAATCAGGGTTCGGTATTGCCGTCACGGGGAGCGGTTCTTGTACACCGCAGGTTTCCCTTGATAATAACGGCTTGAGTCAGATAGTAGAAACTTCTGACGAGTGGATTGCGGCGCGAACGGGTATTCGATCGCGCAGGCTGGCGGACGATCGCACTTCTTTGTGCGATTTGGCAACCGAAGCATCCCGAAGGGCGATAGAAATGGCAGAAATTTCGCCTGCAGATATCGATTTGATTATTTTGGCCACCTCAAGTCCCGACGATTTGTTTGGCAGTGCAGGCAAAATTCAATATCAGTTAGGCGCAACAAAAGCTGTGGCCTTCGATCTGACAGCAGCTTGTTCAGGCTTTGTTTTTGGTTTAGTGACAGCCTCGCAGTTCATTCGGACAGGGGTTTATCAAAACGTTTTGCTAATTGGAGCAGATATTTTATCTCGCTGGGTGAATTGGTCGGATCGGGGTACTTGCATTCTATTTGGAGACGGTGCAGGTGCGGTGGTATTGCAAGCTTCCGAAGTCGATCGCTTTTTGGGATTTGAAATTCGCAGCGACGGCACGCAAAATGCGTCTCTCAATTTGGCTTTCAAAGCCGAATCAAAAGAATTAATTGAAGGCGTGAATATCGGAGTAGGCGGGTTTGGGCCCATCACAATGAACGGTCAAGAAATCTATCGTTTTGCGGTGAAAAAAGTGCCAGAAGTCATAGAAAAAGCTATGTTTCGGGCCAATGTCAGCGCGGCAGAAATAGACTGGCTGCTGTTGCACCAAGCCAATCAGCGGATTCTCGATGCAGTTGCTCAAAGGCTGAAAATTCCCCCGGAAAAAGTCATCAGCAATTTGGCAAATTACGGCAATACCTCAGCCGCTTCAATTCCGATTGCCTTAGACGAAGCCGTGCGTCAGGGTAAAGTTAAAGCAGGCGAGACTATTGCTGCTGCTGGTTTTGGTGCTGGTTTGACGTGGGGGGCGGGGATTTTTCAATGGGGAAGGTAGTACGATTTTAGATACTTCGGCTTAGGGAGGGTACGAGTTTTAGATTTTTGATTTGAGATTGGGGAATTACTGATGAACTATGGGTTGGGATCGCGGGCCGGCGGTTTCATTTTTTTAGGGATCTGGTATAATTTTGGCAGATTTCAACTTGCCAAGCGTGATTTTCGGGAGTGCGACGATTGAAAAATAAAAATTATTTACCTTTTTAACAGGTGATAAATAGGGTAATGCGCGCACAAAGCCGTACATTCTC
The DNA here is from genome assembly GCF_015207505.1 of Tychonema sp. LEGE 06208. GTDB lineage: Bacteria > Cyanobacteriota > Cyanobacteriia > Cyanobacteriales > Microcoleaceae > Microcoleus. The sequence continues at coordinate 31,117 of NZ_JADEWT010000052.1, read as the reverse complement.
CGACAGGAATTCTGGAAAAGTGTATGCTGCCATTGAAAATCCTCTATTTTGGGTTCGACTTTCCCCTCGTCGCAGGTGGAAAATTACGCTAGGGCGATCGATCTGAACTAAAGTAGCAAAAAAATATAAACCGAGTAAAAAGCGCAGTTATATGTTATAATTGTGAGTCGCTAGTAGATAGTTCGTGAACCGAAAGATAGCGGATACCAGCAAGCGAAATTAAAAGCGGGAAACAAAGAATTTTTGGAATCACTTTCTTAGCAACCACCAATTAGCAGATTACCGGAAAAATGACTAAAACAGCATGGGTATTTCCCGGACAAGGTTCCCAGGCGATCGGGATGGGTGCAGATTTATTAAACTTGCCAACAGCCAAAGCCAAATTTGAGCTAGCCAAAGAAATTTTAGGCTGGTCTGTCCCAGAAGTTTGCCAAAAAGAAGAAGCAAAACTATCTCGCACTCTCTACACTCAGCCTTGCTTGTACGTAATAGAAAGCATTTTGGCAGACTTAGTGCGAGAAAAGAGCGATCGGCCTGCAGTGGTGGCAGGTCACAGTTTAGGAGAATACGTTGCCCTCTACGCAGCAGGCGTGTTTGACTTTGAAACGGGATTGCGCTTGGTCAAACGTCGCGCCGAACTCATGGACACAGCCTCCGGTGGCAAAATGGTGGCTTTGATCGGGTTTGACAGGCAGCAACTAGAACTGCAAATTCAATACAGCCAAGACGTGGTACTCGCCAACGACAACAGCGAAGCACAAGTTGTGATTTCTGGAACTCCAGAAGCAGTAGAAGATTTGCTTGCCAAAATCAAAGTCAAACGCGCCGTTAAATTGAATGTTTCTGGTGCGTTTCACTCTCCGCTGATGGCATCAGTGGCGTCAGAGTTTCAACAAGCCTTAAAAGCGGCAAGATTTTCGGATGCTAAAATGCTGGTGCTCTCGAACTCAGAACCGACAGCGACTACCAGCGCGGCGACTTTAAAGCAGCGGTTGAACCAGCAGATGACTAAAGGCGTGCGCTGGCGAGAAATTTCGCTGCAATTGCCGCAACAAGGAATCGATCGCGTATTGGAAATTGGCCCCGGCAAAGTTCTCACAGGTTTGATCAAACGGACTTGTCCGGATCTAGACTTGGTAAATGTGAGCAGTTTTGCAGATGTACCCGCTTAATCGATTGTTAACGTTTAATTAAGTCGCAGGCTCTAAAATTGAGTTCGTTGGCCCGAAAAGTGACGAAAAATAAATAGCACAACAGGCAAATTTTACTGCGGCTTGTTGTGCAAAGCCGGTACGGGCGATCGACAAGGCTCGAAAATATCAATTGAAAATCTACGTTGCTAACCCCTTGGAGTGGGTTTTGTTTGTGTAGACGCGGCTTCCAACCGCAGAGAACCGGGATATTTTGGCTTGAGTTGATACCACTGGTGCGCCACCAGCACCCTAAAAACCTCAAAATACTGTTCAATTTTGATTGCTGAACTGATAGGCTAATATTCGATGTAATTTAAAATCTCAGGTTTTCCGTGAGCAAAAGTCGCGAACCAGTCGAAAGTTTACTTCTCTACTATTTATTCAAGTGGTCAATAGTCAGCCCCATGCTGCACCTTTACTTTCGGGGCCGCATCTACGGTGCCGAAAACGTTCCCGCAGAAGGGCCGCTGGTAGTAGTCAGCAATCACGCCAGCGATTTTGACCCGCCAATTTTGTCTAATTGCATGAGGCGGCCTGTCGCATTTATGGCGAAGGAAGAATTATTTAAAGTTCCTATTTTGAAGCAGGCAATTACGCTTTACGGTGCTTATCCAGTCAACCGGAAAAGTGCCGATCGCAGTGCAATTCGATCGGCTATCAACTCTTTGGACAATGGCTGGGCGACTGGTGTATTTTTGCAGGGAAGTCGCACGCCAGACGGCCGAATTACTGAACCGAAATTAGGTGCGGCGCTGATAGCTGCTAAGGCTAAAGCCCCGCTGTTACCTGTTAGTTTGTGGGGAACTCATGCGATTTCCATCAAAGGTTTGCTAGTACCGCAACCGGTGCCGTTAACTATACGAATTGGTAAAGTAATTGAGGCGCCCGGTTCGTCGGATCGCGAGGAGTTGGAAGCCCTGACTCAAAGATGTGCAAGGGAGATTAATGCGATGCACGATTTGGGCCGCTGATGTGCTTGCAGGTTCGATCGTTCGGACTTCAGTTTTTTCTTTTTAGCGGACTCGCATTCCACACTACAAACCTATTTTATGTCGGTTGCGCGCCCTTAACAAAAGCAACAGCCAAGGGCGAAATTTTTTCTGTAACTGCTGCAATAACTTGGCGGTCAAAGTCAGTCCAAACTCTGGGGCGATCGAAAATACAAGGCTGTAAAACCCCCCACAACCAGCCATCAACACAAAGATGAGCGTGAATCAAAGCACGATGTCCGAACTCTTTTGCTTCAAAATCTTTGTTGACAACTTCAGGATTTGCTGTTTCGACATCCTCAACAAAAATCGACTGTTCAGCTCGCAAGGCTGCTGCAAACAAAGGGTCTTTTTCCCCTAAAGATTCCGGTTCTTTTTTCCATTCGACAGTGGTAACATCGGGATAGTTCGAGTTGCGACACCAACAGTAAGCTGCTTTACCTGTTTGAGTTTTAGGATTGCGGAGATAAAGAAAAACGCGATCGCAATTTAACACTTCACCTAAGGCCGGCAGCAAAGCTGAAAAAACAGCATCCGCAGTCTTGCTGTTACTCAAAATTTGCTCCAAAAATTGCGGCATAATTATGTCAGTCATTAACTTTGGCGATTGAAGTTCATCTACTAATTTTAAACTACTATAGTATTTCTCAGAAATATCAGGTACTATCCGGGATAGGACATAGGCCTCCGTATAGGGCATAGGGCATACCTCACAACGCTTGAGAACCGCTATATTTCTGTTTTCTGTTTTGTTTTCTTCTGATTTTTTCTGTTTTTTTCAGCTCTGATTGCACATTTTTCATTAGCGTTTTCGTGGTTTGTTAAATTACGCTAGAGGAGACAAGTGTAAAAAGATTTAAAGCTTGCTCAATCCTGACATTTGTTTGAAAAACTTACGCATCGGAGTCAAGAAACCGGGGTTGTTTGACTATTATTGAAGGTTTTAAACAAATATTGTGGTGAGAAAACTCGGTTTCTGGCTACCCGTGCATCCCAGAGTAATTTATTCAATTCTGGCTTGGCTGAAGTTAGCACCGGTATAACCCGTTGTCAGCCAAAGAATGGCTCTAGCGCCGTCGCGAACAGCTTTTTCTACCGGTTCGGGGGTTCGCCCAGATGGAACTGCTACAGGCTTAAAACTAATGCCTCTACTGCCGAGCACGATTTCGCCGATAATCTCGGCTCGCCGCATATGATCGTCAGAAGTAATCAGATAGACGCTCTCAATCCCTCTAGCTTTCAATTCATCTACCAGCGTGGTAAAATTTGTTACTGTATCCACCGCTCTGTAGTCTAGGTGCAGGCGATCGGACTTAATGCCCGCTTCTGAAAATACCCATTCGGCGAACTCTGGATTGCTGCCAGAAGACACCCAAATTGGCAATTGAGGATGCTTCTGAGCAAATTTTGCCGCAAACACCTCTCGCTCCGTAGCCCCACCTAGAACTAGCAAAGCTTGGGGTTTCAGAAATTCGCTTTTAAGCTGGAGATAGCCAAACCAACACGCTATCACCAGCCCGACGAGGAACCAAAAACTGCATGAAGTCCTCAAACGCTTGTAACGCCGCGTGTTTGAATTGATTCTTAACCACATCTAAACCTATAAAAATTTTGCATAGCTGACAAAGGAACCATAACAAAAAATACCGCACGTACAGCCCACTAACAGGAATTAAAAATTAAGAATTTAAAAAAGGGTCAGGGGATTTTAGATTTTAGATTTTAGATTTTAGATTGAATAATTGAATCTATGGCTTGTGTTGGGTCTGGAAGTGGCGATTTTAGATTGAATAATTGAATCTATAGCTTGTACGGGGCGTACGTAGGTGAATTGGTTAGCGGATACGCACAACAAAAGGGCAAAACGAGGCTTTACCCTTGTGTTGTTAGCGGTTATGGATTTTTGAACGGGACTGGCCGGGTTCGAACCGGCGACCTAGCGCTTCAGATTTGTGTGAGTTTCCCCACTCTCCGGACTATTCCTTCACCATAGGCTTGCAGCCTTTAGGTGGTGGCCGTATGTTTAGGAGGTTTTATTGTGTTTTACTTCCTAAAGCCAGTCTCTGCACCTTCTTTACCTAAATTTAGATAAAGCTTGGCTCAAGATTACCTTATCTGCCGTCAGACTTAGGCTTCCTTGAGTTTGACCACATTCACTCCCAGAGTTTCCTCGCAGGGTGCCCGATTCTTCAGGAGGCGCTTGCTCTATCCATCTGAGCCACAGCCCCAGTTGCTGAACCGTTTTGATTATAGCAGCTTCCTGTCAATTTTGAGTTTTTTAATTTTTGATAATTATCGATCGCCCGCAGCCATTCTCCCGACAATGCGGGCAAAGTTTTCGGCTGCGGTGAGTGTGCCCGCGCCGTAACAAGCGCGCTGTCTCCATGCGGTGACGGGGAGATGTCCGGCAGGGGCGTTTTCGCCCCACGAGAGTTCGCTGTAATATTTCCAATTTTCCTTGACTCGCCAGCCGACTCGATCGCACAATTCTGTATATTTCCCCCCAACACTTTCCCAAATCTGATGCTGTACGGTCAATCCGAACCGCCCGCTGCTGTATTGTTGCCAAAGTTGGTCGATCGTGCGAAGGTCTGTAAGAGGAAACCCGTCAATATCGGCTGCACTCAGCCAGCCTTCATCTTCCCTGACAGCAATTTGCAGCAAGATTTCCCAAGTGTGTTCGTCAGCTTTGCGCCATTTTCCGGTTTCTAACAGCTTTTTGAGTTGTCGGTAATCCATCCCCACTTCAGAGATAGCCGGAGTTTGGTCAGGTATCGCGCCAATTTTTTCTTCGAGTCGGAGTAAAGTGTCGGCTATGAATTCGGGGTTTAGTTGTTCGAGGCGGTACAGAACCCATTCTAACTGAGATTGAATGTAGGTGCGGGCGATCGCACCTTGCTGCAATTCTTGTTGCAACTCGTCAAATCTGGCTGACCAATTTTGTTGATTGCGGGCCGATTCCCACATTTTTTTTGCCCACTGCAATCTAACTTGTTCTTGTTTTAAATAAGTTTTGGAAGGCTTAGGGCGTTGCGGGTAGGGAGTCAAATCCCAGCCGCAAATCGAGCAAAACTCGGCTTTTGCTTCTGTGTATTGGGCACCGCACACTGGACAGTTACACATAGCATTTGTTATTTGTTATTTGTTATTTGTTATTTGTTATTTGTTGTGTCCGGTCAATCACCTACAATCAAGGTTTGTAGTGAGGAATGCAAGTCCTCACTACAAACCAATTTTATTGTTGTCGAGCGGCCTTCTTTAATCCGATCGCCCGCAGTACAATACTCAACTAGACCACTTTAACAAGGCAAACGAATAGTAAACAAGCAGCCTTTACCCAACTCTGATTCTACATGAATCGTGCCACGGTGAGCTTCGACTATTTGGCGGCAGAGATGCAGTCCCAAACCCGTGCCCGATGTCTTGTGAGTTCCCGAACTAAACCTTTCAAATAACTTGGTTTGTTCTGCGGCAGAAATGCCAGGGCCGGTATCTTGGATTTGAATAATGACCCAGGCCAGCGGTTGATTTTTGAAGCTCGTATAAGCGGGGGAATTTGCCGCTGTTAAGCTGACATCTATGGAGCCGCTGTCGGTGAATTTGATTGCATTTCCGATTAAGTTTGTCAGCAAGCGGTGCAGCTCCAAACGATCGCCCGGATACTTCGCAATCGGAGCACTTTCTGCGCTTTCGCTCAAGTCTAAATTAACCGACAAATTTTTGACATCGGCTAGGGGAGCGAGTTCTTCAGCTACTTCGGTAATCAACTGGCGCAAGTCCACGGGAGCGAAACTGAGGGATTTGCGGCCTGCTTCGTAACGGTAGACTTCCAGCAGCATATTTACCAGCGCGATCAGGTTTTTGTTGCTGCGAACCATTGTCCCGAAAGCGTCGCTCATCTGAGGGGAGATTTCTCCCAAAGCTCCCTGCTGCATTAAAGTTAGCATTCGATCAGCAGCTACCAGGGGCGTCCGCAAGTCGTGGGCGAGTCTGGAGACAAAATCTTCGCGCTGGAGGGCGATCGAATTTCGTTCGTCTACGCTGTGTTTTAGCCGCAGGAGCGATCGCACCCGAGCTAGCAGTTCGTCCATTTCCACCGGTTTGCGGATAAAATCGTCTGCTCCCATATCCAATCCTTGGACTACGCTGGCGCTGTCGTGAGCCGTAATCAGTAAAATTGGGATAAAGGGCAATTCCTTGTTTTGTCGAATGCGCTTGGTGACTTCGTAACCGTCCATTCCCGGCATCATTACATCTAGCAGTACCAAATCCGGGGCGGACTTGTCAATTTGGCTCAAGGCAGAAAAGCCGTTATCAGCCGTGCTAATTTCGTAACCTTCTTCTTCAAGGATTGTCTGCACCAATAAAACATTATCTGGTGCGTCATCTACCACCAGAATGCGATCGGCTTTTGTGGCATTGGGAACAGATAAATAGTTCATTTAATGGTTGGCCTGGAAATAAATACTAACTTTAATGTGGTATCAGATTCATTTTTTCATATTTTTATAATTATCAACTCTGTCATAAGGAAGATATCAAAAATTATTCTAATCTTTTTAGATTTTAACACTCGGATATGATACAGTAGACTATTTTGTTGTCATAGTATGTACGCCGTCCCAATCGTCGGGCGGGGCTACTTGCAAATAACTGAGGGATCGCTGTAGGTGAACTTCCACAGGTCGATCGCCCGGTCGAATAGCTAAAGCCGCTTCAAAATAACTAATAGCTTTCGGAAAATTTCTAGCAATATAAGCATACCGACCGTTACTGTAAAGTTCCAAAAACCTTTCAGTTTCGCCGTCAAGGGGATCGGTACTATTTTGCAGCAGCTCGTAAATTCCCACAGGCTGATTTTTGCCCTTAACTCGCACCTTATCCAACTCTCGCACCCAAATTCCTTCGCGGCACAAATTGTAGGTAAATTCGCTCAAAATAATATCGCAGCCGTACTCTTTTGTAAGCTGTTCCAAGCGCGAACTCAAATTTACTGCATCGCCGATTACCGTGTAATCCATCCGTTTTTCCGAACCAATATTGCCGGAAACGACTTCTCCCGAACTAATCCCTATTCCGAAACGAAACGGAACTTCCGTGGGGCGAGAATCATTAAACTCTTTCAAACGCCTCCGCATATCTAAAGCCGACTGAACCGCCATCCAACCGTGACTTTCGGGAGGATTCAGCGGCAGGGGCGCGCCGAACACGGCCATTAAAGCATCGCCGATAAACTTGTCTAAAGTACCTTCGTAGTGGAAAACGGCCTCCACCATCGTCTCAAAATATTCGTTTAGCAGGGATACCACCTCCGACGCTCCCAAATTTTCAGTCAGCGTTGTGTAGCCGCGAATGTCGGAAAATAAAATAGTAACGTCTTTGCGTTCGCCCACCATCAGGGCTCCTTCGCCCAGGGCCATCACTTTATCTACGACTCCGGGAGTCAGATAGCGGTACATCGTATTTTTCATCCGCTTTTCGCGGCTGATGTCTTCGAGTACCACTAAACCGCCGCGCACGCCGCCTTCTGGATTGATCAGCGGGTTGACAGTTAAATTCAAGCTGCGTTCAATTATTTTAATTTGAGATTTCTTGATGGGTAAGGGACAATAAGGGTGATACCGGGCAGAATTCGGCAGCGAAAATAGAGATTGGGAGTTAGCTAATTCTGCTAGAGCTACTTCTTCAGTCCAGGCCGTGTTTTCGCCCCAAGCGTAATATAAATTCGGGTCTGTGCGATCGGGCACGGCCAAAATATAACTTTCTTCTGCTGTTTCTTCTGCGGATGCTGCAGAACAAAATGTTTTTTCCACCAACAGTCCCACGGTTAAACTTTGTTCGGGAACGTAATGTCGGGCTGCATGGTTGAGACTATCTTCGAGTCTAAATTGCAAATTATCGATCGGCAAAACTTCCCAAACATAACGATCGATCAGTTTTTCTTCCCAAATCTGGGGATGGTGTTTGCCTTTGGCTTGATTTGGGGGACAGCCCAACAATTCTAGCGCTGCTTCGTTAATTGTGACAATTCTGCCCTGCAAATCGGTGGAAATCACTGCATCTGACAGACTTTGCAGCATATCTTTTTGATACTGCTTTTCCACCATCACGTTCTGAAACAGTTGAGAATTTTGCAGCGCCATTCCGGCTTGGGAATTAAACGCTCGCAAAAACTCTTCATCGGAAGCGGTGAAAGTGCCTTGATTTTTATTAATTAGCTGAGTTACCCCGATCAGCTCACCTTTAGCGTTATGCACCGGCATACACAAGACAGTCCGAGTGCGGTATCCGGTTTGCTGGTCTGTAGATGGGTCAAAGCGGGGATCGTCGTAAGCATCTGTAATATTTAGGGGTTGACCGGTCGAAGCCACGTAGCCGGCAATTCCCTTATTGGCAGGAATGCGAATTTCGACGATGGTTTTACCGTCGGCTTTGGCGACTTTTGTCCAGAGTTCGTTGGTTTCCCGATTTAATAAAAATAGCGTGCTGCGATCGGCCTGCATCAAGTCGCGAGCTTGATCCATGACTGCGCGCAAAGTTGTTTCCAAGTCAAGACTTTGACCTAAAGTTGTGGTGGCTCTCAAAAGCGCGGCCACTCCTCGCTGATTGCGGGCGACAACGTAGAAAGACTGACAGCTTTCGAGAATAATCCCGATCGAATCTGCAAAAGTCTGAAACTGCTGTTCGTCTTCCTCGGTAAAGGGGACATTGCCAGCTTTATTTAACAGTCTGACCACCGCTACGGGTTCGTTTTGGCTCTTGCTGCTAAAAATCGGCATACAGAGGATGGTCTCGATTTGATACCCCGGCGGTTCGTCTACTTCGGAATTAAAATGCTCGTGCGATCGAGCTTCCGTGACATTGATCGATTTTCCGGTAGTTGCTACGTAGCCTAAAATGCCTGCATCCATAGGCAAGCGAACTTCTACATCTTCGCCCGTGAGCGCGTGGGCTCTTTTGTGCCAAAGTTGATTTTTGCTGGAGTCAACCAAAAAAATTGTTGTCCGGTCTGCTTGCAGAATTTGACCAATTTTGACAGTGAAGGCATCTAACAGTTGCTCTAAGAGAGTTTCGAGTGCGTCATTGTTAATCAGGTCCATCGCCCGGATAAATTGCTGAAATTCTGCCGTGATAAAGTCCAGCAAGCACACTAATTCAGGAACTGGCAGGCTCTTAACACGGGAGGTTAATGCCCCCATAAAATTGACTTGAGTCAGTGTAGCCAGAACGCTACCAGCATTGGAGAATGTCATGATTAACTGCTTGCTCAGAGGGGTAGACAGACCTGCTGGTCGATCGGTGCTAAATTCTGCGGCGGTGCAAACTATTTAAGTTGTTTGCTCCAAAAGCCTGTACTTGCTTGTAGCTTTGAGGAATCGCGAGTTTATTTTTTGGCCGCAACTTCAGTTGGCTTTTTAGATATGCTGGATCGTTTTTTTTACAATATCGATACCAATTTGGGTTCGTGAATTAAAGCTGAACTTGAGTGAGGAACACTGCCAGCTTCAAAATTAACTTGGAGGCTGGTGCGATCGAGCGCGGGCAATGTAGATTTGACGCTATGTAAGGGGGCTGCTACGCAATCTGACTGCTTTAGCGCCTTCGGCTACCGTATCCGGTCTGCTGAATGGCGGTATTTTGTCACGGGCGAAGCATTCCAAATGCTACTCATAGTTTAATGGTAAACGCAACAACACGATAGCTACAGCAATTAAAGCCGCCAAAAATTTCGATTCGATCGGTCTTGGAGAAAGCGGGTTTTCGCGCGCCAACGGACGATCGGGCGATCGGTCGGGCTGTCGGTAGCAAAAAGCACAACAGCTTCTAACAGAGGACTTCGATCGCGTCCGGTGGATTAATCGCAATAAATCAGGTTCGCAGTGCGGACTTGCATACCCACGCGCGAATCGGCTCGATCGAGAAACCAGGTTTTTAGCATCGCCAGCTTTGACTGCAAAATTCACGCAGCAGAGGGCATCGACTGGGCAAATACCACCGATTGATAGTAGCGCCGCAGTTGTGCGGTAGCAGCGCCCCAACCCCAGCGTTCAGCTTCACAGCGAGCGTTTTGGCGCAGGGTTTCCCGTTCTTCGGGATTGGCAAACAGGCGCTTTGTAGCAGCCAGAGCTCCTGCTTCATCATCCGGGTCAAATAAATAGCCGTTAACCCCATCGGTGACGATATCGGGAATTCCGCCGCTGCGCGCCGCCACTACGGGCGTTCCTGCAGCCATAGCTTCTAGGAGCACCAAGCCTAGGGTTTCGGTGCGGGAGGGAAAAATGAAGGCATCGGCAGATGCGTAAGCAGAAGCTAGTTCTTGCCCCTTGAGGTAGCCGACAAAATTAGTGGGGGTGTCAGCAAAATATTGTTCGAGGGTTTGTCGATGCGGCCCGTCTCCCACGAGGGCGAGGCGGGCACCGGGAATCGCGGCGAGGACTGGTTTGATCGACTCGATTTCTTTTTCGGCACCGAGGCGGCCGACGTAGAGTAGTAAGGGGCTGTCTGGGTGATTTTCTGACAAGCGCGATCGCATTTCTGGACTTGCCAATTCCGGGACAAACATTTCAGTATCAACGCCCCGCTGCCACAAGTCTACCCGATCGATCCCGTGATTTCTGAGTTCCTCCACCATTGCTGTAGAAGTGCACAGATTTAATTGGGCTTGATTGTGAGCACCTTTAAGCAATTCCCACAGCAAAGGTTCGAGCATTCCAAAACCGTAGTGGTGCAAATATTTAGGTAAATGCGTGTGGTAAGAAGCCAAAATCGGAATATTAAACTTTTTGCCGTAATATATACCGCCCAACCCCAAAATAGCGGGATTGACAACATGAATAATATCCGGTTTAAACTGCTCTAATTCGCGACCGACAGCCGGAGAAGGAAGTGCCATTTTCAACTCCGGGTACATCGGCAAAGGCAAACCCTCCACACCGTAAACCCGAGCGCCTTTGTACTCTTTTATCCCGTAATCTGGAGAAAAAATCAGAACTTGTTCGCCCGATCGCTGCAAATGATCTACAGTGTGAATCAGGCGCGTGACAATGCCGTCTATTTTCGGCAGGAAAGTTTCAGTGAACAGAGCAATTTTCATAAAAATAAGTCAATTAGAGAACCGATAATCCTAGCCTGTGGCAAACATCGGGGTCGGTAACAGGATACACTGTCTCGCGGGGAGTAAGTAATTCCGAGCGATCGGCTTTTGTATTGTAGTGATGCTGTTGCTGCACGAATTCGGAAATATCCTCAATATTCACAATCCAATCTCGCGAGTAATTAGCTAAAACACTGCCGCGCAAACCCAGTTGAATTGCCCGCCGTTCTAGTTTTGCTCCACTTGGATGATGATCCGGATCCCATTGCAGCCGTACAGCAGAACTTTTAACAGCTTGTTGCCATTCTTTTTCGCTTCCGTACACTTCTGAAACGAACTTAGAACCAACGGCAGATGCTAAAATTTCATCAAAGGCGGAACGCTTCAGCCAAACAGCCAGAATTACTTCTTGTCCGGGTTTTGTTCCCCATCCCGATCGATACATCATCCATAAAAAGTTCGGCTTAATCCAACTCATGCGGTTCAGACTGAATTCACCGCCAAAATAACCGTGTTTTGCAGCAAAAAGACCGATCGCCGGACGGTAAGCTTGGTAAACTACAACAGTATTATCATCAAATTGCGCCAGAATGTGACGACCTGTTTTCGGCCATTTACTCCCTTGATTTAAATAGGATTCTGTTAGCAGCTTCATCACCAGTAATTACGAGATATAATTTTTAAATTAACCGCAGAGGACACAGAGGACACAGAGCAACAGAGCCAAAGATAGAGGGAAATCCATTCAGAACTTGTAAACCCTTCTCTTCCCTTCTTTTCTCTTCCTTTGCGCCCTTTGCGCCTTCGCGGTTCGTTAAAAAAACTCTCTCCCGCAACTAGAAACCCAAAATTACCTGTGCCAAGAAACCTTCGGCAAAATCTGGTTTTTATCGACGCGGTGCTGATATTTTGTAGCAAAATTCAGCAGAGAATCGAGCAACGAATCTGAGAGATAGTGCGGCTGCAAACCTAGTTCTAGCAAGCTGGTGTTTTTGGCATTGAAATAATGTTCTTCTTTCTCGACTCTGGGATTTGCGAGGTTGTTGATTTCTACTTTTAATCCCATTGCCGTGCCTGCTTTTTGCACCAACAAGGCTAAGTCGCCGACGCTGAATTGTTCGGTGAATTGGTTGAAAACGCGGAATTCTCCGGCGGAGGCGGGGTTGGCGATTGCTAATTCCACGCAGCGCACTGTATCCCGAATGTCTAGGAAGGTGCGGGTTTGTCCGCCGGTGCCGTAAACTGTCAGGGGATGACCGATCGCAGCTTGGATGCAAAATCTGTTCAATGCCGTACCGAATACTCCGTCGTAGTCCAAACGGTTGATTAACAGTTCGTCCATGCCGGTTTCTTCTGTGAGCACGCCGTAGACTACGCCCTGATTTAAGTCGGTGGCTCTTAAACCCCAGATTTTGCAAGCAAAATGGATGTTGTGGGAGTCGTGGACTTTTGACAGGTGGTAGAAACTGCCCGGTTGTTTGGGATAGGGTAGTGTATCTTTGCGGCCGTTGTGTTCGATCGTAATGTAGCCTTCTTCAATGTCAATATTCGGGGTGCCGTATTCGCCCATTGTCCCCAGTTTCACTAGGTGACAGTCGGGGAAGTCTTCGCGCATGGCGTACAGCAGGTTGAGTGTCCCGACGACGTTATTGACTTGGGTGAGGACTGCGTGTTCGCGATCGATCATCGAGAAAGGTGCCGAACGCTGTTCGCCAAAATGGACGATCGCCTCTGGTGCAAATTTTCTCATGCTTTTGCTGAGAAAATCGTAGTTGGTGATGTCACCGACGAACAAGTCGATCGACTTACCCGTTAAATCTTGCCATCGCTGGAGTCGTTGCTGAATCGGCGCGATAGGAGTGAGGGTGTCGCTGCACAGTTCCAGATCCCAGTGCCGCCGCACGAAGCTGTCGAGGATGCCAACTTCGTGACCTTTTTGAGAAAGGTAGAGTGCGGTTGCCCAACCGCAATAGCCATCGCCACCAATAACCAGGACTTTCATTAAAATAATGGGTAGAAACCCCGTCCTTCTAGGACGGCTTTACATCAATTTAAATCCCCTCGCGGGGTGGAAGGGTATGGTTGCCCCTCCGATGAGGTATGGTTGCCTCAAACTCCCATTTCTGGGGTAAAGTTAGCTTCGCCAAGGTTTGGCGTGCTTTTTAGACTTGCAGCACTGTTTCTGTTACCTGGAAACTGTTTAACTGCAAATGACAGAGCGGAAAACTAGCTACGCATTCAAGGAGTGTCGTGACTCAAAAAACTCAGTCAGTTAAGACTTAGGCTGGTCAAGACGGCTTTTGAGATTTCTCTTCCAAGCCTCACGCCTGATAGCTGAGGTTCCTGACAAATCAACGGTGAATCTTGCTTGCCAATACTGGGTTAATGTACCAGGTAATGGTGCATTGTGAACCTTCAATCGAGCGCGATCGGCCAAAACATACTCTGTTTTTCGGCATTAAACCTGAATTTCGTCGGCGAAACTGGCGCGCCTGGTGAATTCAAAGGGGCCCGCCAGAGCTCCCCAGACGTGGGCGTCGGTTTCTGGGTCGCGCCCGCGATCGTGACTGATAAACTTGTCTTGGTCGATTTCGAATTCGCTGTCTAGATAGGTGTTTTTGCCGTTTCTGACCACAGCGCACCCTTTTCCGGGTTCGACAACGCCCTTGAAGCTGCTGCCCGTCCAGTGGGTCAGAAAGGTGCAGCCAGGGAGCAGTTTGAGTTGTGCTGTTTTGATTTCTTGCAGCCGTTGGGGTTCGCGGGATGCGCCGTAGAATTGTGCTTCATTTTCGATCGCATAATTTTCGATGTCGATGCGATCGCCCGCCGGGACTAATTTTAACACTCGCACTCGGTACGGAGAGTTGATCTCGATGTCGTAGGCTTGTTCTAGATAAAGACTTACTCCGTCCAATATCTCCACGGGTAATGGTCTCATACAGACGCGGATGTGCGCGAAAAAAGGCGGATTTTCAAAGGCTTGGGCTTGATTGCTGAAGTCGGCCGCCATCCAGCGGGCGAGGGTGACTATATCGGTGGAATGAGACATATCTATTTTAGATTTGGGATTTGAGATTTTGGATTGGGGGGAGTAGAAGTTATTTTAGATTAAAGCGACAGCGTTCGATCGACGATTTGGATCTCCCACTTATTGAAAAATTCGGGTTTAGGGATTTTCTGTTTTGTTGGATATTCTCAATCAGTAAATCAATTAAACACAAAACTTGAGTTGGATAAATATTTGATTGATGCGTTAACCGCAAATTTCAAGCCGACCAACACAGATGGACGCAGATGGATTTAATAATTATTTGAAAGCGATTGAGGACAAATCGAGTCTAAAATATAATACAACTTACTCACGGGTGTCATCACCTTTGTGTTTTTCCCAAATACTCTTGGGGATCATCTGTAGTTTTGCATTTGTAGTGCTGTGTTGCGATCGAGTCTTCGATAGCTGTCTTGTGCGAGATAGCACTCGAAAAAAAATGCTTTGCGATAGAAATGAGATGCTCCCTACTTTCATTCAAGGCTACTTCAACGACAAAAATCCGGTTTTTTAGGTATTGATGCGTAAGTCATATACAATATCGAGATCTACTCAATTTTTTTTCCAGTCTGCTTGCGATGCTTCGATCGCCCATGTCACACATAGAACTAATCGGTTCGCTAATTTTGCTAGTTTAACCAAGCTTCGCAGATGTTTTCTCATTAACGTAGCTCCGGTCTCCTTAACAACTATGTGGCAGATAAATATCAATTGTATCTATAGCAATTATCAAAAAAAGTAAAGTGTAATCGCGATATATATCGATTATTCATTACCAAACAAACCAGTATTTTTGGTGTTAAAAATGAGTATAGGCTTTTTGTCAGGAATGTTTTAATTTATGAGCGTCGATCTTTTCTTTTTAATTTCATTGTTATTGATTGCGTTGGGAGCAGGATTTATGCTCTTGTCAATCATCAAAACTCAAAAAATCTTAGATTTACTACAAGAACACAGTGGCTACCTAGCTTGGAAGATACTGCGGTTTTTGATGGTGTTTTTTCTACTGGGATATTGTCTAGCTTTATTCTTACTTATTAATCAACAGTGGCAATTCCTTCCTATTTTGATTGGCTTAGTATTTTGCCTGGGTTCACTATTTGTTCTGCTTAATGTTAATATCTATCATTACACGTTCCAGCAATTATTAGCAACACGAGTTACTCAAGAGGTTTACCGTCGCGCTCAAATCGCAACAGAGACTACCTTAATTGAGCTAAAAAAAACCCAAGCAAAGCTGATTCACAGCGAGAAAATGTCCAGTCTAGGACAAATAGTGGCAGGTATAGCCCACGAAATTAACAATCCCATTGGTTTTATTCACGGCAACCTTAGACATATCGAGGAATATACTCAAGTAATACTGCATCTGATACAGCTTTATCATAAATACTTACCACACCCTCCTACTGAAATTAAAACTGAACTAGAGGCGGTGGATTTTGATTTTGTGAAAAAAGATATTACCAAAATATTACAGTCTATGAATGTCGGCACTACCCGAATCAAAAATATTGTATTATCGTTACGTAACTTTTCTCGTTTAGATCAAGCTGAGTTTAAAAAAGTCGATATTCACGAAGGAATTGATAGCAGTCTGTTAATTTTAAGTCATCGCTTGAATGCTACTTCTACTCGCCCGCAAATCTCAATCGTCAAAAAGTATGAAGCGCTGCCAAAAGTTGAGTGTTGTGCGGGACAATTGAACCAAGCATTTATGAATATTATCGCTAACGCTATTGATGCAATTGATGAAAAAAGCGATGGAGAAAATACTAATCAAGTTGAAACAAAGGTAGGTAAGATTACTATTCGGACATCTGTAGTGGATGGATTTATTCAAATTGCGATCGCCGATAATGGATGTGGCATACCAAAATCGATTCAAGGGCAAATATTCAATCCATTTTTCACTACAAAGGAAATCGGTAAAGGTACAGGGATGGGACTATCTATTAGCTATCACATTATTTGCGAAAAACATCACGGTCAGCTAAATTGTTCCTCAAGTCCCGGAAAATTAACGGAGTTTACAATTTTGATTCCAATCAAAATGTGAGGGTTGGTATGCCGTAATATAGCCTTTTTCAAAAAGGTGAGGAGTTGAAATTATAGATGTTTAGGTTTCGCTGAGTACGAGTTATAGATTCTTTGACTTTGTTCGCGAAGCAGAAAAATTTAAAAGTTGTACAGCGAAGCCGAAGCATCTATTCTCTTTTTGAGAAAGGTTATATATTAAGCCTCTTGTCGAATTGCGCGATCGGCCGAAGTATTGGCGGGCTAAATCTAGAGGAAAAGTTCAAGATTTTTTGCACGAATACTTCGGCCTATCGCACATTTTACCAGAAATTTAATGTTCTGGTTTTTACATCGAAGTTAGTAAATTAGATGAGTTTGACAGCCCGCAGACCAAACATGAGCACTGTGGCCAAGCCGACCATGCCGCCGAAAATCCCAAAATAAGCTATTGCTCCGGTAAGACTCATTGCAATTTCTCCCAAACAATCAATAAGAAGACATACACTAAGAACTATAATCTATAATCTAATATCTAAAATCAATAAATATGCACTCAGTGATAAAAGTTGACTTGGGGCCGCAATCTTACAATGTTTGCGTGCGATCGGGCGGTTTAGACGAACTCGGCAGTCGGATGGGCGAGATAAATTTGGGTAAAAAAGTGCTGCTGGTCTCGAATCAGTCGATTTTTCGGCACTACGGGGAAAGAGCAACAGCAGCCCTCGAATCTGCCGGTCTGGAAGTTAGTAGCTGCATCTTACCACCGGGAGAACAGTACAAAACTTTAAATTCGATCCAGAAGATTTACGGTGCGGCTTTGGCCAATCGCTTGGAACGTTCTTCGACAATGGTGGCTTTGGGCGGCGGGGTAGTTGGGGATATGACGGGTTTTGCTGCGGCGACTTGGCTGCGGGGAATTAATGTGGTGCAGGTTCCGACTTCGCTGCTGGCGATGGTTGATGCTTCTATTGGCGGGAAAACGGGGGTAAATCATCCTTTGGGGAAGAATTTAATCGGGGCTTTTCACCAGCCGCGTTTGGTTTTGATTGACCCGGATGTGCTCAAAACTCTGCCGGCGCGGGAGTTTCGTTCGGCGATGGCGGAAGTGATTAAGTACGGGGTGATTTGGGATGCGGAACTTTTCGCGAAGTTGGAGAATTGCAAGCGTTTGGATCAAATGCGCTATGTGAAGGCGGATTTGTTGGCGGAAATTTTGAGCAGGTCTTGTCAAGCTAAGGCTGATGTGGTAAGCAAGGACGAGAAGGAATCTGGTTTGCGGGCGATTTTGAATTACGGTCACACGATCGGTCATGCTGTGGAAAGTTTGACGAATTACAAGGTCATCAATCACGGGGAAGGTGTGGCAATTGGTATGGCTGCGTCTAGCCGGTTGGCTGTGGAGTTGGGTATGTGGGACGCTGAGTGCGATCGCCGCCAGTCTGCTTTGATTGAAAAAGCGGGTTTACCTGCCAAGTTGCCTGCTGGTGTGGATGTTGAGGAGATTTTGAATACTTTGCAACTGGATAAGAAGGTGCAGGATGGTAAGGTGCGGTTTGTGCTGCCGGTGCGTTTGGGCGAGGCTGCTGTGAGCGATCGGGTGGACGGAGATGTAATTTTACAAGTTTTGAGGGAAATGCTTTAAGAAGTCATTAGTCAGTAGTCATTAGTCATTAGTCATTAGTCATTAGTTAGTAGTTAGTAGTTAGTAGTTAGTCGTTAGTAGTTAGGGCGGGCTGAATAAGTAGTCCTGCAAAATTAATTACACAATATTTCACGTGAAAGCCTTACCTAGCAAGGAGTTTTTATGTAATTAATTTTGTGTAGTTACTTAAGTCGGAGAAACCTCAAGATCGATCGCACATTCAATCAGCCGACGAGCATAATTAAGATTGGTTCGACAGTTTTGAATCCAAGTTTTCAGAGTCACAAAACTTACATTCAGAACTGTCGAACCGGGTTAATTCCAGGTAGATCGGACAAGGTACGGTTTTAGGAACCGCTCGACTGCGAATTCATTTCTTCCAAAATTCGATCGACTTTAGTAGCCGCTTGAGTTCTGCCCTGCTTGATAAATAACTCCTTAGCTTTTTTGAGACTGGCTACTGCTTCCGCTTGCTTTTCCTTGTCTCCTTGCTGGTACAAACCGACTCCTAAATTGTTTAAAGCATCGGGATATCGATCGTTAATTTTAACTGCTTGTCTCCACTGCAAAATTGCCTCTGGCAACTGCCCTTGACTTGCCATCGCCACGCCTAAATCGTTGTAAGCTTTGGCGTGCTGCGGGTTGACTTCAACTGCTTTTTGGAATTGGACGATCGCATCGCTCATTTTACCTTGCCCGGAAAGCAGATTTCCCAGCTTATAATAAGTATCAGCTTGTTTCGGATAGCGAGCGATTATTTGTCGGTACAAAACTTCGGCATTGACCAGATTTCCTTGACCGTAGAGGTCGTTGGCTGTTCTCAAACCCACCGTGTAGCCTTTACCTACAACTTGGCACTTTTTCTCGGAATTGCCTTCCTGCTTGCAAATCCTGAGTTCGTCTCCCTTCATTTCGTAGGATATAACTTCGCGCACGGCAGGCCCCCGGCGCGGTGGCTGCGAGTTCTGCGACTGCAAGTTTTGCGAGAGTTGCAGGGCGATTGGTTCAGCTTGTACCGGTTGGGCTACTGCAATGTGGCAGATTCCTGCACCCGCCAAAATGCTTGGGGCGATCCACTTTAAAGGTTTGAACAAGCGAAACTCTCGATCGTTTTTCATTTTGGTGGAAATGTGTTTTTGATATCCTGCGGTCAAATCGGGTACGTTAAGTCCGGCACATTAAGTCGGAGGCAATACGAGTAACTGTTAGAACTTATTAACAGTCGTGATATTTTAGCACTGTGCGGCTGATTTTGAGTTAAATTAGATTATATTTCCGATCGATTCTCAGTCAACCTTAGCAGGAAAGTAGAAATGGGGCCGTCTATTCTCACCATGCTCGTTACGCTCATCCTCGGCTACACTCTTAACTCAAGCGTCAAAATAATCAGCGGCGGAGATCAAGCTTTAGTCGAACGTTTGGGTCAATACAAGCGAACCCTCCAGCCCGGATTCCACTTTATCAGTCCTTTGGTCGAAAAAGTAGTCTGCGTGGACACAACCCGCGAACGAGTTTTAGATATTAAACCTCAGTCAGCAATCACGGGAGATAATGTGGCCCTTGAAGTCGATGCCGTTGTGTATTGGCGGGTTGTAAATTTGCAGAAAGCTTATTATGGAATCGATCAAATTGAAAATGCGATCGCCAACTTAGTTTTAACGACGTTTCGCGCCGAAATTGGTCGATTACCCATGCAAGACATCTTGGGTTCCCGAGATGACATGAATAAAAAGTTACTCAAGAAGTTGGACGAAGCTACCGAAACTTGGGGCGTTAAAGTAATTCGCGTAGAAATTCAAAGCATTACACCTCCAAAAAGGGTGCAAGAAGCTATGGAATTGGAGCGAGCTACCAAGAGCGAATGGCAAGCAATGGTCAATAAGGCGATCGGCACTAAAGAGTATATGAGACTTTTAGTTGAAGCTTTAGACTCCCATCCCAATAGCAAGCAAGTTTTGAATTACTTAGTAACCGAAAAATACTTAGACGCTCAACAAAAATTAGGCGAAAGCGACAACGCCAAAATTTTGTTTATGGATCCGAGAAACATGACAGAAGCTCTCAACGAATTGATGGGTTCTATGCCGGATATCGAGCCGCACGCTAACGGGGGAGAACTCAAACTAATCGACCAATCAACCGCTCAAGATTGATTTCTGAAGATAGCGTCGGCCACCAGACAAACATCGTGCATTTCTCTGACATCGTGAACTCGCAAGATATCTGCCAAATTTGCGATCGCACCTGTACAAGCCGCCGCTGTCCCCCAAATTCTTTGTTTAGCTTCCGGCTGCTGCAAAATCTGACCGATGAAGCTTTTGCGAGATACTCCCACTAAAATGGGACAGTCCAAAAAACTAAATTTTGGCAACTGTTGCAGAATTTCCAAGCTTTGACTGTAAGTCTTAGCAAACCCAATACCGGGATCGATAATTATCTGAGATTTGTCAATTCCCGCAGCAACTGCTGCCGCAATTCGGCTCTCTAAAAATCCCCCAATTTCCCCAATTAAATCCCGATAGTCAGTTAGTTTTTGCATCGTCTGGGGAGTTCCCCGAATGTGCATCAAAATTATCGGCACTTTCAACTGAGCAACGGTTGACAGCATTTGGGAGTCAAAAGTTGCTCCCGAAATATCGTTGACAATATCAGCTCCGGCCTCAACAGCAGCCCGAGCAACCAGCGCTCTGGTAGTATCTACCGAAATCGGAACTGACCCAAAAACATCGGTTTTTTGTCGCAGTATTTGTACGAGAGGTATCACGCGATCGAGTTCCTCTGAAGAGGATATTTCTGCTGCACCGGGCCGCGTAGATTGACCGCCAATATCAATAATATCTACGCCAGATTTTACCATATTTTCAGCTTGCGCTAAAGCAGATTCTATGGTATAGAAATCGCCACCATCGCTAAAACTGTCAGGGGTAATATTCAAAACACCCATTAAATAAGTGCGTTTTCCCCACTCGAAAGCTTTATTTCTAATAATAATTTGGGCTGAGTTAGGTGTCATGGCGAGTGAGATGTTAGATTCGAGATTTTAGGTTGGATATCCTGTCCGGTAGATTAGCATAACAAAAACGTTTGGTAGTGCGGACTCGCATTCCGCAGCCTGAAAGCGGACTCGCATTCCGCACTACGAACCATTTTTTAAAATGAGGTTTTTATAAAGTCTGATATGTCCAAGATTCTTCAACCAAAACTCAACCAGCTAAAAACATTATCAACGGTCAATTCTAACTCAATTCCATTAATAATTGGCAACCGATCTGTACCTCGGTACAATTCTACTTTTTGTCCGGGAAATACAGCTAAAATACTTTCTTCCTCTGGAGCTAGCAACCAACCCAACTCAGTACCCTGTCGCGAAGAGTGCAGCAATTTACCAAGAACTTTTGTTTGGCTTTGGTTTGGGGATAAAATTTCGATCGACCAATCTGGATTAATTTCAAAGATGTTGGCAATTCTACCCGAAGGCAAAAAAGGAATTCTTTCCCATCGGAATACTGCTATATCTGGTACGATCGCCATACCGCCAAAAGTGCAGCGCAATTCGGGAAAAGCCTTAGCAATTTTGCGAGTTTGCGCTACTCGATCGATAGTCTCGCAGAGTGCGCCTCGAAGTATGCTATGTTCGCCTTGAGGCATGGGTTTTTGAAGGATTTCTCCGTCAATAAATTCTGAGGCTGGTTCAGTTTCAGGAAGTTTGAGGAACTCCTCTAAAGCGGGTTTGGCTTGCACGATCGCATTCATGGAACAATTCTCTCGATCGGAGAAATACTCAAAGGCACATGACAATTATAGGCGATCGCTCGAACGTCGTATTATTGATCGTCCTCAAATAAGTCCAGCCGTTGACATCAAGGGAATTGAAAGAAGCTGGTAGCCCAAAAGGTGGTTAGTTGCCCCATCATCAACTGGGTACTGGAAGATTTTGGGGTAACTCGCAAAGATTGTCATTTCTCAACATCAAAACGCCTCGTACAACCACCAATTAGCAATTACCAATTAGCACATACTAATTATTTATAATTGACAATTCGAGCAAAGCTCGCAGCTTCCAAACTCGCACCGCCTACCAAAACTCCGTCAATCTCAGGCATCGCCATAACTTCATCAATATTCTCACCTTTAACAGAGCCGCCGTACTGAATCGGCACGTCAGGATTAGTCAATTTAGAGCGAATCAAACCAATAACTCGGTTAGCTTCCTTGGTTTCGCAAGTATCGCCAGTGCCGATCGCCCAAATCGGTTCGTAAGCTATTACTAAGTTATCTTGGTCAACACCAACCAAATCCTCAGCCAACTGAGAGAAAATATGAGCTTCTGTTTCCCCTAAATCCCGCTGCTGCTTCGTCTCTCCCACGCAGAGAATCGGAATTAAGCCGTATTTCTGAGCAGCTTTCAGCCGCAAATTCACCGTTTTGTCAGTTTCCCCAAAATATTGACGGCGCTCGCTGTGGCCGACGATGACGTAGCGAACCCCAATTTCTGCCAACATTAGCCCGGAAATTTCGCCAGTAAAAGCTCCCGACTCTTCCCAGTGAACATTCTGAGCACCGAGTCTGATGCGGCTACCGTGAAGGTTTTTCGAGAGGGCGCTCAAATCTGTAAAAGGAACGCAAAGCACGACTTCCCGTTCCTCTGGGGTTTCCGTCAAGCAGGACATGAATCCTTGAAGAAACTCTAGGGATTCTGCCCTAGTTTTGTACATTTTCCAGTTGCCAGCTATAACAATTTTACGCACTACTTTTTTAAATCCTTGTCCTTACAACGCAATATATAGTCTAAAGCTTTAGGGTACATTTCGATCCCTTATTGCCCAAACTCGATGCGAGCTTGCTCAACTAAGTCAACTGTGACTACTTCGGTTTCGGCGGTGCGGGCCAATTGCTCGATGCGGACGCGGGCTTGTCCCCGGACAAAATAGGGAATATTTTTCAGCTTAGCCTTGGCTTGGGGCGTCCATTTTAAATCGTCTGAGAATTCGGAATCTGGCATGGCGTATGGGTCGATCGATTGCAAGCGCTCAGTTTGCTATTTTGAAAACAGCCTGTATGACTGAATTTACCATGTTCAGGCGCGGGCGATCGAACTGGGCTTGACTCGGCGGTTAAAACCGAGACTCTACATAAAGAAAGCTAACCGTAGGGTGCGTCAGGGGGCCCGAATCCTTGAGTAGGCGACGAAAACATTCAGCCCCCTGACGCACCCTACAATAACTGCCCAAAAGAAATAGCCGCCACAAAGACGATGATTGGGGAGTGAGCGGTATGTGCTTGTTAAGCAAGACAACAAATCGATGGAGCCACCGAGAGGTTATCTTTGAGAATCAGAAGTTTCTGCTGCGGCTCGTCTCAACCGTTAGACAGCCAAATTCCCTGTTAAACTATAAGAAAGACTGTCTCAGTTGAGACCTCCTTAATAATGTCTGAGAAAAATTTGTTATATGAAATTACTCACTGCCCTCATGCACGGAAATGTCTCGAATATCCTTCTACAGAAAATCCCTGCCGTGACATAGTTAATTCTCAAAAATCCCTCGATTTAGACAAGTTTCAAATACCTGAACCTTGGAGTGGGCAGATCGAGGAAGCGCCTATTCTTTTTTTGAGTTCAAATCCATCAATTGGTTCTGATGAAGTCTACCCCACTTGGTGTTGGTCAGATAACGATATAAACAATTACTTTAATTATCGTTTTGGAGGAGGGCAAAAGGAGTGGATTATCAATGGTAAACAATCCTTGATGAAGGATGGGACATATAGTCGTGCTGTTAAGTTTTGGGCAGCAGTCCGTAAACGTGCGATTGAATTATTGCAACGGGATGTTAATCCAGGAATTGATTATGCTCTCACCGAAATAGTACATTGCAAATCTCATTCTGAAATTGGCGTAGAACAAGCTCAGGATCAATGCGTAAAAGCCTATTTATTGAGGACTTTAGAACTATCAAGAGCAAAAGTCATTGTGGTTCTAGGAGCTCCTGCGCGCCAAGCGATCCAATGTCAATTCAATATTTCCTCAACAGCTTCGATATCCGAGTCCATTAAAATCGGGGACTATGAAAGATTTTTTGCTTTTCTTCCACATCCAAATGCGCGCAGGTATCGCTCTTTTCTTAGGTGTTTACAAGATGATGAACTTGAAAGTCTACGTGCTTCTTTGCGATAGCATCAAATCATAGGGAGAGA
This sequence comes from Tychonema sp. LEGE 06208, assembly GCF_015207505.1. GTDB lineage: Bacteria > Cyanobacteriota > Cyanobacteriia > Cyanobacteriales > Microcoleaceae > Microcoleus. The sequence continues at coordinate 6,936 of NZ_JADEWT010000052.1, read as the reverse complement.
CACGGGCAGTCGCACAAGCCCATCTACACCAAGCGTCGCAAGTCTATCGGTGAAGTAATGCTGTAGAAAACAGCGATCGCTAAACCTATTGATATTACTCGTTAAGCAATCTTTGCCACAATACCCTCACTTCTTCCTGATCCAACTCAATCCCCAATGAATATAGAACAAGTAGATGCACCCTGATGACAACCTTCGGCTTTAAGCTGAAGGTTTTTTATTATATCACCAACTCTTCAAAGTGATTCAAACATTGCTGAAAAATCTGGTAACGCCGCACACTCTTCCTCAAATGCTTCCGCATCCCCCACATCTTCAACCTCGTATTGCATAATGCGGCCAGGGGACTGTTAGCTAACCGTAGGGTGCGTCAGGGGGCCCGAATCCTTGAGTAGGCGACGAAAACATTCAGCCCCCTGACGCACCCTACAATAACTCGGGGAGGACAACACTAATGACTGATGACTAATGACTGATGACTGATGACTGATGACTAATGACTGTTGACTGTTGACTGTTGACTGATGACTGATGACTGTTGACTGTTGACTGTTGACTGCTGACTGCTGACTGTTGACTGTTGACTGTTTTTAGTGGTCAGTGGTTATTTGTTAATTATTAGTTGTTCGTTCTAATTACCAATAACAACTAACCAATAACAACTAACCAATAACAACTAACCAATAACAACTAAACAATAACAACTAAACAATAACAACTAACCAATAACAACTAACAACTAATGACTATTGACTATTGACTAATCGGAATCTCGATTACAAACTCAGTACCTTTGCCCAATTGAGAACTACACTTAAAAACACCGCCGTGTTTCTCTACCACAATTTGGTAACTAATTGACAGTCCCAATCCAGTACCTTTTCCCACCGACTTAGTGGTGAAAAAAGGGTCAAATATGCGTTGTATCATAGATTCCGAAATTCCCGGGCCGTTGTCAGAAATCAGAATCACCGCACTAGGAACATTGCCATTAAGTTGACCCACAGCAGTAGAGATTTTAATTTGAGGGTTCACAGATTTACCAGAAAGCAACTTTTCCGATTCCAAAGCATCGATCGCATTTCCGATGACATTCATAAACACCTGATTTAACTGTCCCGCATAACACTCAACCAGAGGCAAAGTGCCGTACTCTTTAACTAGCACAATATGTGCACTGTCGGGATTAGACTTCAACCTGTGCTGCAAAATTAACAGCGTGCTGTCAATGCCTTCGTGAATATCAACCGCCTTCATTTGACTTTCGTCCAGCCGAGAGAAATTTCTCAAAGACAGAACAATTTGACGGATGCGATCTGCTCCCACCTTCATCGACAATAGCAATTTAGGCAAATCTTCCAGCAGAAATTCCAAGTCAATTTCTTCGGTCAATTCAGCAATTTCAGAACTAGAATCTGGATATTGCTGCTGGTAAAGTTCCAGCAAAGTCAGCAAATTTTCAGTATAATCACTGGCGTGATTGAGATTTCCGTAAATAAAATTAACGGGATTGTTAATTTCGTGAGCAATGCCTGCCACCAGTTGCCCCAAACCCGACATTTTTTCAGTCTGAATCAATTGAGCTTGAGTTTGCTGTAAATCCTTTAAATTTTGAGCAATTTGTGCGGATTGTAGTCTCGTTTGATCCAGCAAATCGGCTTGTTGGATAGCTACACCTAACTGATTGGCAACTTGAGCTAAAAATTTAACTTCTGAACTTTCCCAGTAGCGCGGCCCAGAATGTTGATAAGCTGCCAGCAAGCCCCAAAGTTCCTGTCCCAAAAAAATTGGGGCGATCGCATAAGCCTTCACCTGAAATTGCTCTAAAATACCGACGACACATTCCGAGTGACAAGCTTGATAGATATCGTCAACGGCTAGAGTTTGATTATTGCGATACCTGCCGCCTCGGTGTTGCTGCAAATAAGTATCTTCCCAAACTGTATTGATATCTTCCCCTACCAATTTTTTCCAGCCATCCTTGACAAACTCAGCAACATATTCGCCGCCCCAATCAGGATTAAAGTGATAGACAGCCATTCTATCGACTTGCATAAACTGACAAAGTTCTTGGGTTGCCGTCTGAAAAATCAGGTTCATATCGAGAGATTCTCGAATCTTTGTCACAACTTCAAACAGTATCCGCTGTTGCTCAGATGTCCTCTGGAGGTCGATCGTTTGCTGCCGCGTTTGAGCGAGCAAATCTGCTTGTTCTAATGCAACGCTCAACTGAGCTCCAACTTGCGTCACAAATTGGATTTCCGAAGTATTCCAATTGCGCGGGCTGTCGCATTGGTGCACGCACAGCAAACCCCAAAGTGCGCTGCCATTCATCATTGGCATAATTATTTGCGCCTTAATTTTAAATTGAGCTAAAAGAGCAGTGTGGCAGTCTGAGAGTCCCGCAGTTTCGATGTCTGGCAGCACTTGAATTTGTCCCTGACTGTATTTTTCTGCATACTTTTCGCTAAAGAAACGATCGTAAACTTTCACATTGATTGCTGAATCAAAAGCTGGCAAAACAGCTTCGGCAATAAATTCGCCTTCATTGAAATTTAAATCAGGGTCGAAGCGATAAATTCCAACTCTATCTGCAGTTAAAATCCGCCGCAGTTCTGTCGTTGTCGTGCAAAAAATTTTATCTAAATCGAGGGATTGTCGAATCTTAGTAACCACCTCAAATAGTATCCGCTCCTGCTCGGCTGCCCGCTGCAAATCAACTGCTTGCTGCTGAGTTTGAGCGAGCAAATCTGCTTGTTCTAGGGCGATGCTGAGCTGAGCGGAAATTTGGGTGACAAACTGAATTTCCGAAGATTCCCAGTTGCGGGGAGCCGAACACTGGTGTACGCACAGCAACCCCCAAAGGTCGTTGCCTTTCATTACTGGTGCAACTAAAGTAGCTTTCACCTGAAATTGAGCTAATATTTGCCGAAAACAATCTGGGAGTCCGACCTGTGTGATGTCGGGTAGTGCGTGAACTCGCCCCCGAGAGTAGAGCAGGGCGTATCTTTCTCCAAAGCAATGATCGTGTACTCTGACTGCCATTGCTGACAGAAAATCTGGCAAAACATCTTCGGCAACAAATTCACCATCCTTAAATTCTGATGCAGGATCGAAGCGGTACACCCCAACGCGATCGGCATTTAAAGCCCGTCGCACTTCCTGGGACATCGTGTTAAAAATCCTGTTCAAGTCTAGGGATTCCCGCATTTTTGCCACAACTTCAAACAGCACTCGCTGCTGTTGGGTCAACTGGTGCAGTTGATCCGTGCGCTCTTGAACTTGATTTTCTAAATTAACATTAAGTTCATCTATTTGTTGGTGAAGCTGTGAGTGGTTAATCGCCTGAGAAAAACTTCTGCCAAAAGTTTTTACTAATTCAAGTTCTTCAGGATTCCATTTGCGAACTTGGGCGGTTTTTGACTCTTTCCACATTTCAAAAGATATCCGAGATTGGGCGAGCCGCCCGTCGGCATCCAACTGTCCGGCCCAGAGAGTTTCGGTGTCAAATTCTTCTCGAAAAATGCTCAAGTAACCGAATATTTGCTGACTATTTCTGAGCGGTACGATTAAAATGCTACGAATTTTGGTCGATCGAAATGCAGGTTGCAGGCTTCTCAAAGTGCTAATTTTGTACAAGTCGGGAATTTCCCAAACCTGTTGCTCGCCGGATTTAAAATATTCGTGCCAGACGCTGTATTGCTCTACCTGCTGGTATTTTGCCGAAATTTGCATCCTCGGCCCGGAGCCACAAGTGTAGACTTTGAGTGTGGGAGTGGAATTGTTCGAGTCGGGATCTAAACTGGTGATTTTGCTGTCGAAAATGCACAGCCTGCCGCCGGCTCCGGCTAGTGCAGCTACACATTCTGCCAAAGCTGCTTGCAGTTCCATCGCGGGGTGGGAGTGCAGGGCTGCGGTGACGCGGTTGACGGCAGCTTCCCGCTGAGCTTTGGCTTGGGCGAGGGCGAGGAGGGTTGATTGGGCTATGGCTACGCCGAGCTGATCTGCCACCATCTGAACGCCTTGCAGTTCGTCTTCTGCGACACTCCGGGATTCGGAGTGGTGAGATACCAACAACCCCCAGAATTCTGCGCCGTGAAAAATTGGTACTGCCAAGGAAGCCTTGACGCCGAGTGCGCTCAAGTATTCGGCGTGGCAGGGGTCGATCGGTCTGTACCGCACTTCGTCGGGCAGCAGTTGGCCCGAAACCGCGTCGCGGCGGGGACTTTGGCCGAGCAGCCCGGAATCGATATCGGCGATCGATCGCACTTTTAGTTGCGCGAACAGTTGGCGGGCTTCAGGGGGAATATCGTCTGCTGGAAAATGCAGTCCCAATAAAGATGGCAAGCGGTTGCCGTTAATTGATTCGGCAATCACTTCACCGCTGCCGTCGCTATGAAATTTGTAGATTTTAACTCTGTCTGTTCCCAAGAAGGATTGAACTTCTCCTGTTGTGGCATCGAGAATTTCTGGCAGTTCTAGAGAGTGGCGAATGCGGTTGGCAATGCGATCGAGTAAATTTGCTCGATCGTAACTTACCTGGACATTTTCGATTTTTAATGAGTTCATTATTAATTTTTTGCTTTCCCAGCAATAAGAGTAAGCGGCTCAAAAGTTTTGTGCGTGTTTAAAAAATTGTCAAGCACAGTTATTTAATCAAAAATATGAATATCCTGAGAACAATCGTCGATTTGTTTTGTACCGCTACCGAGCTGCCTTCAAACAGCAACTTCTGATGACTTTTTTCAATTTTGTGCGATTAAAACTTTTGTACCTTAATTAAATATAAACTTTGTAGACCCGGCCTTGCAAGCTCTTTACCCTAAAGCATGAAAAATGTCAAGTGTCAAGACTTGCAGAATTATTTATAAAACGGTCGATCGACCGTAACACCAATTTTTATGCGATGTAGCGTCCTGAGAGTTAGGACGTTCTTGATTGCCCAAAGCCATGCAGTCTATTGCTTCTTTCTTGTTCCATCCATCCATCCGTTACATCCCGTACATGGCTCGTTGCCGAATTTCCTTCTGCTATATTTACTCAAAAAAAGCTCCTGCTTAACCGCAGGAGCTTTTTTTTGACTAGACCATCAAATCAGCCTAAGCTCGATCGATTAGTCCAAGTCAGGCATAGAAAGTACCGCTTCATTTTCGCGATCGATACCTCTCTCAAAACCAGCAACAGCAGCGCGAGCGCGACCCGCGTGCCACAAGTGGCCGACCAAGAAGAAGAAACCCACCACGAAGTGGAAACAGGCCAACCAAGAACGAGGAGACGTGAAGTTAAACGAGTTAACTTCAGTTGCCACGCCGCCCACAGAGTTCAAAGAACCCAAAGGAGCGTGAGTCATGTATTCAGCAGCGCGGCGAGCTTGCCAAGGCTGAATATCGTTTTTGATTTTGTTCAAGTCCAAACCGTTAGTACCGCGCAAGGGTTCCAACCAAGGGCCTTGGAAATCCCAGAAACGCATCGTTTCACCGCCGAAAATGATTTCGCCAGTAGGAGAGCGCATCAGATACTTACCCAGACCGGTAGGGCCTTGTGCAGAGCCGACGTTAGCACCCAAGCGTTGGTCGCGGATCAGGAAGGTCAAAGCTTGTGCTTGAGAAGCTTCCGGGCCCGTCGGGCCGTAAAATTCGCTAGGGTAAGCAGTGTTGTTGAACCAGACAAAGCAGGCGGCGATGAAACCCATCAGGGACAAAGCGCCCAAGCTGTAGGACAGGTAAGCTTCACCAGACCAGATTAAGGCACGGCGAGCCCAGCCGAAAGGCTTGGTCAAAATGTGCCAAACACCGCCACCGATACAAATCAAGCCGAGCCAGATGTGACCGCCGATGATGTCTTCCATGTTGTTGACGCTGACAATCCAGCCTTCGCCACCCCAAGGAGAACGAGTCAAATAGCCAAAAATCACGGCAGGATTTAGAGTGGGGTTCGTGATAATACGCACGTCGCCGCCGCCCGGAGCCCAAGTGTCGTAGACACCGCCGAAGAACATGGCTTTAGCAACCAGCAGCAAGCAGCCGCCACCCAATAAAATCAGGTGATAACCGATGATGTTGGTCATCTGGTTTTTGTCTTTCCAGTCGTAGCCGAAGAATGAAGAATATTCTTCGAGAACTTCCGGGCCGCGAACGGCGTGATAAATGCCGCCCAAACCGAGAACAGCAGATGAAATCAAGTGAAGAACGCCGACTACGAAGAACGGGAAGATATCAATGACTTCACCGCCAGGGCCGACGCCCCAACCCAAAGTAGCGACGTGGGGCATCAAAATTAACCCCTGTTCGTACATGGGCTTTTCTGGGATAAAGTGAGCGACTTCAAACAAAGTCATTGCTCCGGCCCAGAACACGATCAAACCAGCGTGAGCCACGTGTGCGCCCAACAGTTTGCCGGAGAGATTGATTAAACGAGCGTTGCCAGACCACCAAGCGAACCCAGAGGATTCTTGGTCGCGACCGCTTACATAGGAATTAGAGAGCGTTACCACGCGGTAGAACCTCCAACGATGTTAGTTTTGGGATTTTGGTTTTTTTGTGCCTCGGGCGATCGCGGGTTCACCGCGATCGCCCGAGGCACAGGTATTTGGATTTCCAATTAGAATTTAAAAAACTTAAATTAATCTGAAATCCAAATCCTGATTTTTTTAAAGTGCGTTACCGCGAGGAAGAACTTCTTCTGGGAACATGAAGTTTTCGTGAGGTTGGTCGATCGGAGCCATCCAAGCACGAATACCTTCGTTAATCAGAATGTTCTTAGTGTAGAACGTTTCAAACTCAGGATCTTCAGCCGCGCGCAATTCTTGAGAAACGAAGTCATAGGCGCGCAGGTTTAATGCTAAACCAACGATGCCAATGGAGCTCATCCACAAGCCTGTGACAGGTACGAACAGCATGAAGAAGTGCAACCAACGCTTGTTGGAGAAGGCAATTC
>NZ_JADEWT010000051.1 GCF_015207505.1 Tychonema sp. LEGE 06208 | reverse complement strand
TCCCCGAACTCGCGGGGAGGGGGCAAGATTATTTCTTGTTTCCCCCCGCAGAAGGGGGGACTTGCGGGGGGTGAATTTGACTTTTCCAAGATATATATTAAAGACTTAGAAGCCGGGTTAAGTGACAACTCTCACCGTTAAGTCGGAGTACCGACTATAACGGGAGCTTCCAATTTCACAATCAGAAATTGCTGCATCGACGGCTGGGCATCCCCTAAGCCTCCACAGCCAGGAAGCGGTAGTCCAACCGCCCCAAGTCCACGAGCTAATAATACAAGTGCTGAGTTCCAATCTCTGTCAATGGTTAAACGACAACTAGGACACTCATGCACTCTATCTTTCAGGGTCTTTTCAACTCTCCTACCGCAACTAGAACACTCAATACTACTGCCACGAGCCGACACTTCTACTGTTTGCTTGCCGCGTTTAACCGCCACTGCTTGCAGAATTTGTAGGAACGCGCCCCAGGCACAATCTAGGATTGATTTCGCTAATCTGGTACGGGCTAAGCCTTTGATATTAAGATTTTCAAATGAAATTAAATCATAAGTTTGGCACAGCCAATGTGCGACGTGATAATGAAACTCTTTGCGGCATCTAGCCACCTTCAAATGTAATAGTGCAATTCTATTTTTCTGTTTCTCCCAATTTTTAGAACCTTTTTCTTGACGCGCTAATTTGCGTTGCGCTCTGGCTAATCTATTTTGTGATGAACGATAAAACCGAGGAACTGCTACGGCTTGTCCCTGTGCGGTAGTCAGAAATTTTTCGCAGCCCACATCAATTGCCGTGACCGACTTAATTTCTTCTACTGGTAACGGCGACGGTACTGTAGAATCCTGCACCTGAATACAACAATACCAACCATCTGCCTTGCGAATAATCGTACAAGTCTTCAGAATAAAACCATTAGGGATAGGGCGGTGCATCACAACTGGCATCTCACCTATCTTTGATAGCTTCAATACTCCATTACTTAGATACGCTCCTGCCTTAGAACAATTGATTCGTGGATAGACAAATGAGCGTAACTCTCCAGCTTTTTTAAACCGAGGTCGTCCGCCACGCTTGCCTGATTTATCTGGAATTAACCAGCGTTCCCAAGCATGAACCAGTCTCTGCAAGTTAACTTGTTGAGACTCTGCCCAAATTTTCTTGTATTCGGGGTAAAGGAGCTTCGTTTCTTTAAGTGCTGATTGCTGGGTGTAATAATCTACTTTTTCTGGAATATCTCCTATCGGTTCGCTCCGACAGCTACATCGGTCTATTTGACAACGGGTACGCCGCAGCCAATCTAGACGTTGACCTAGCGCATAATTCCAGTGCCGTCTTAGTAACTCCAAGGTATAGAGCATAACGGCTTCCTGTTCGGCACTAGGCTTGATTCTGTAGCAATAGGTGAGTATCATGAGATTTATTATACACTTACCGTCTGCATGACACAAAACTGTTTCTAGTAGGCTACTGAGAAAAGAGTTTGCAGTAGAATTAAAACAAGTCTATACTAAACCTGTTTTCTGGACGGGTTCGTATTTTGTGACTAGCTGTGGCGGTATGACAATTGAGCAGTTAAGAAAGTATGTTGAGCAACAAACAACCCCAGAATAATGACGTTTCGCTATCGCTCAGTTTTTTGTTGGTAGGCATTCCCCACCCGTTAAACGGAGTACCGTTATAACGGGCGACCCCTGCCGACATTAAGTTGGAGAAATCCGGTTTCTAGATGATACAATTAATTAATAAATTTGCCATTTTTCTATCATGGTACTATTCGATCGAGAAATGCGTTTGCCAACCGGCGCCGAGCTTCCTTCTTCGGATGATACTCCTGTGGATAACGAAAATCAAAACTTCCTTCCCAACTTACTTTTATTCTTGCTCAAATTTCACTGGCGGCAGCGGAACGACTGGTTTTTTGGCGTGGATATGGCAGTTTATCACACGACGGGAGTAAGTCATCTGGTTCCAATTGTTCCTGACGGCTTCTTGAGTTTGGGTGTTGAAAGGTTCAAAGGCGATGCTTTGCGCCTCAGTTACGTCCTTTGGGAAGAAAATAATATTCCCCCGATTTTTGCCCTAGAGATTGTTTCTCAAACTTATGGCGGTGAATACGATAAAAAAATTGAGATTTACGCGCGGTTGGGCGTGCTGTACTATGTGATTTACAATCCCTACTACTGGCGGCGAGACCAACATCAACCGTTTGAAGTTTATCGTTTGGTAAATGGCGAGTACGAACAGCAAATTGGTGAACCTTTCTGGATGCCGGAAGTGGGTTTAGGAATTGGTCGAGGTCGGTACAGCGATGGGGAGCGACAGTTGGAAGTTTTGTATTGGTTTGACGAAGGAGGTACTAGGTATTTGACGGCTGAAGAGTTGGTGGCTCAATATCGCGATCGCTTTGGCGAGTTGCCGCAATAGCAAAGTGCGATCGGGCTTAATTATTGAGAAACCCGGTTGTTTTGAGCGATCGGGTTTCTCGTTGGTATTAATTGCTTTCTAACCTAGCAGGAAAGGACTAGGCCCAAATTCGGTTCTAGGAAATGTCTGTTGTTTCAAATTTAATCCAGCACCTCCCTCAAGAATTGCAATTCTATCTCCTGCTTTTGAGATAACTAAATCTCCACCCACTGAAGATATTTGATAGTCACTGAGTGTGCCTGATAGCTGAAGTGCATCTCCCTGACTGGAGTTGAAGCCGCGAATCCGAGCCTCCCCCGGGCCTGTGTACAATTCTTGAGTCGTGTTGCTTAAGCCACTACCAGGAGAACCCGAATTATTATTATCATAAGCCAAAATAAAAGTATCAGCACCTTCGCTACCAATCAAGGTATCAAATTCGTTGCTACCGTCGCTGAAATAACTGGCATCAAAATCAACTCCAATAATTGTGGTTTTTCCCTTACCAAAACCAGTCACAACATCATTCCCCGAAGTCCCGACAAAAGTTGCCGATCGATTGGTTTCAAATTGCCCAACTTTTGTATACTGGTCGAGACCTGAAGCAAAAGTTCCTGCTTTAACCGCCGCAGCAACATCGGGATTGCTTGCTAAATATCCAGCTTCCAAAAAGTTATTGAATACAGAAACTTTATCAAAAATTAAGAGATCGCGCCCCCGATTTACTAGAAACGGCATATTTGCACCGCCCTCGACTATAGCTACCGGTGCAACAGCCCTAATCGGCCCCACGCTAATCCTAAAATCTCCATTAGGAGTATTGTTAAATAGATAGTTGCCTCGCTCTCCTGCTAGGCCGATATTATCGGCTTGCGGGTTAAAGTTTTTAATCGTAGCGTAGTTGCTGTTGAGTAACCCGCCGTAAAAACGCCCCCCATTCACATCGGCAAAATCCCCAACACCGAGCACGAAAGTATCAGTACCTTGACCGCCAATTAGGGTGTCATTTACAGGGGGGGAGGGAAGCTGGGAAGGTTTTTCATAAACTCGATCGCCCGCTGCATTCAAAGATACTTGAATACCAATGATTTCAACTTGTCCTACACCAAATCCCGTCACAATGTCAGATTCTTTAGTGCCGACAAATGTAGCCGATCGCGTTTGCTCAAATTGTCCAAATTTTCGGTAGTGTTCTCCGCCTGTTTTAAAAACTCCCTCCTTGACTGCTGCTGCTATATCGGGGTTTTTTAGTAAGTATTCTGGTTCAAAAAAGGTGTTCGCGTAAAGGTCTTGTTTTGCTCCGAATTGGACAAAATGATCTAATCCTGATTTGAAAGTGCCGTTCTGTACAAACGGCACAAGTACAGGGTATCGTTTTAAATAAATCGCTTCGTCGTAGTCAGGCGATACTTGGGTGCGACCTTCTTCGTAACCAAACTGGATAAAGTGGTCTAAACCAGAGGCAAAAGGTGCGTTTGGATTGTTTGCGGTACGGACAAGGGGAGCAATATCTGGATTTTGAGCTAGATAGGTTTCTTCATCAAAGTAACGCGATACTGCGGTGAGCCCACCAGCTTGACCGTATTTTTCAAAGTGCTCTTTCCCGGAGTTGATAACTCCTGCATCAATGGCTGATTTCAGCCACGGATACTGTGAAAGGTAGTATTGTTCGTCAAAAATTGCGTAGTTAGCCATGTTTTTATTCTGCGGCTTTAATTGGCTGTTTGTGCAATTTATCAATCATCTGGAACTGAAAATATCACCCGATCGGGTGATTTTTTTTTCAAGTGTCTAATCTCATTAAAGCTCAATTAGCGATCGCACTCCCCAGCAACAATCAGCCAAATCCCCAATAGCTTCGAGATTTCTAACCAAGTAAAGGTAGATTAACTCTAGAGCCTAAAGGTGGATTATCTCTATTTTCTGGTAATAGATTCAACTTGAGATTTCCGCCACCTTCAATAACAGCGATCGTGTCAAATCTACTAATTCCCGAACTTCCGTCTGGAAAGGAGACAGACAAGCCGTTCGTTTGGATAGCTAAATCTCGATTGTTGTTGATGGGAAATATCAAGAAGTTATCTAAGGAAGGTAGGATATCGCTTGTTGCTAGCTGAATGCTATCCTGACCTTGGGTAAAGTTCCGAATTGTAGCAAAACCCGGCCCGATATATAACTTTGTTGGGGAACTGTATCCCTTACCACCAGGACCTACTAAAACGTCTCCGAGCATGAATTTATCGCGGCCGCTACCGCCAGTGAGAGTATCGAATTCATTGCTGCCGTCACTTTCATAATTTCTGCCGGGAATGGTAAAGCCATTACTGTTTGCAACATAACCTACTTCAACTCCAATTAATTCGGTATTTCCCACCCCAGCACCGGCAATCATGTCATTCCCGGAACTTCCGATAAAAGTCGCAGAGCGGCTTGGATCGTTTTTGCCGAAATTGAAGTAGTGTTCCCGACCAGTTTTCAATGCTCCCGATTCGACAAACGGCCGAACATCGGGATTTTTTTGTAAGTATTCTGTTTCAAAAAAAGAAGTCCCAAACTGACCGTCTTTGATGCCGAATTGAATGAAATGCTGGTAGCCGTTTTTAAAAGTTCCATTCTGAATAAACGGCTGCAACTGTCGGTTATTTGCGATATAAAACGCTTCGTCATACTCAGGCGATACGCGAGTGCGACCTTCTTCGTAACCGTATTGGATAAAGTGGTCTAGCCCGGTCGCAAAAGGAGCGTTTGGGTTGTTGGGGGTGCGGACTAAGGCAGCGATGTCGGGGTTGCCAGCCAGGTAGGTAGCTTCGTCAAAATACCGCGATACTTTAGTTAAGCCGCCGGCTTGACCGTATTTTTCAAAGTGTTCTTCTCCAGATTTGATAACTCCTGCGTCGATCGCTGGTTTGACCCAAGGATACTGCGAAAGGTAGTATTTTTCGTCAAAAATTGCGTAGTTAGCCATGTTTTTATTCTGCGGACTTAATTTGCTGTTTGTGCAATTTATCAATCATCTGGAATCGAGAAAATCACCCGATCGGGTGATTTTTTTTTCAGTGTCTAATCTCATTAAAGCTCAATTAGCGATCGCACTCCCCAGCAACAATCAGCCAAATCCCCAATAGCTTCGAGATTTCTACCCAAGTAGAAGTAGAGAACCATTAAGTTGTGGTAATACATTCAACTTGACATTTGCGCCGCCTTCAATAACAGCGATCGTGTCAAAGCGACTGGTTGTGGGAACACCATTTGCAAAGATCGGGAAGCCGTTCGTTTGGATAGCTAAATCTCGATTTGCGAACCAATGGGAGCAATATCTGGATTTCCGTAAAGGTAACTATCTTCGTCAAAGTACCGCGATATTTTTGTGAGGCAGGCGGCTTGACCAAATTTTTAAAAGTGTTCTCTTCCAGATTTGACGATTCCTGCATCAATGGCTGGTTTCAGCCACGGATATTGCGAGAGGTAGTATTGTTCGTCAAAGATATCGTAATTAATTTTTGCTTTTTTAAGTAAGAATGTAAAGTGCGATCGAGCAAAATATTTTACGGCACAATTGCCCAAAAAATCAAAAGTCATCAATCAACAGCATTAGCTAGTGACTGATGACTGATGACTGATGACTAATCACTAATCACTACTAAGACTGCCTGCACGGGGAACTGCCCCTACTGACTAATGACTACTGACTACTGACTAATGACCAATGACCAATGACCAATGACCAATGACTACTGACTATCCAATCAAGAAAGTACCGTTACCGTTAGATTCTTGGAAAGTCAAACCCAAAGTTGCACCTCCTTCAATCACGCCGAGCACATCTCCAAAACGCTGGATTGACAAATTGTTGCCAACGGGATTCAGGGTGTAGCCGTCGTTTAAAGAATTTCCTTGCAGTTGGATCAAATCGTTTTCTATGTCGAAGTTCCGAATTGTAGCTTGACCGTTACCCGTATACAGCGGTGTCGCGGAGGGATTCTGGGCTGCTGCTGGAACTCCGAGGACGAATGTATCAATGCCCGGACTGCCGGTCAGCACATCGAATTCATTGGTGCCAAAGCTTTCATACTGCCGGTTGCCATTGCGATCGATACCTACTTCTACTCCGATAAGTTCCGCATTTCCCCCACCCGCACCAGTGATGACATCGTTGCTGCGGCTGCCGACAAAAGTCGCAGAGCGGCTGGGCTCGTTTTTCCCGAAATTGAAGAAGTGTTCGCGACCGGTTTTCAATGCGCCTGAGTTGACAAACGGCACGATATCGGGGTTTTCTTTTAAGTATTCCGGTTCAAAAAATGAAGTTCCAAAACGACCTTCTTTTGCGCCAAATTGAATGAAATGCTGATACCCAGATTTGAAAGTTCCGTTCTGAATAAACGGTTGCAGTTCAGAGTTGTTTGCTAAATAAAAGCTTTCGTTGTATTCGGGAGATACCGAGGCCCGGCGCTGTCCTTCATCGTAGCCGAACTGAATAAAGTGATCTAAGCCTGTGGCAAAAGGCGCGTTGGGATTGACTGTGCGGACGAAGGGTTGAAGGTCTGGGTTGGCGGCGAGGTAAGTATCTTCGTCAAAATACCGCGATATTTTAGTTAAGCCGCCGGCTTGACCGTATTTTTCAAAGTGTTCTTTGCCGGATTTGATGATTCCTGCATCAATGGCGGGTTTGACCCAAGGATATTGGGCTAGGTAGTATTGTTCGTCGAAAATTGCGTAGTTAGCCATGTTTTCCCCCTAGGGTTTTGATGAGCCTGACAATCAAAAGCAATTAATTTCGCCAGCGATCGATCGCGGATCGGGAACTTATACAATACTGAATTTATGAAACTGTTTTAAGTTCCCGACCAATATATAAATTTTCTCATGCGGAACTCATCAGAACGGAAAATTGCAGATTCGGAACTGATTTTTTTCTGCATTTGATTAATTGCTCGATCGCCAGTTTAATTAGTTCTACAAACTTTGGAACCTTGGTCAGGAGCGTTTTTATCAAAGATTGGTCGATCGTTTATTTTGTTATCATATTTTATGAATACATATATAGATTCTTTTGTCAAGTAAAGATTTACAAATAAAATTTGGAGTGTTTGCTCAAGGAATTTGTCAAATAATGTAACGAAAAATCGTAATAAATTTGTCGAATTGTGTCATGTGCAGGCTCAAATCGCCCAATGGCAAGCGTTTTCTGGTAAAAATGCTTATGGGATAAAAAAATTCCCGATTGCCGAAAACAGCATCTTAAAGGAGCCTAACCGGATGTTCACTCACGTCAAGCCCACCATTCGCCACGTCGTGCCGGAAAACTTGCAGGGGCGATCGCTCATGAAGGTGGTCTATGTCGTACTAGAACCGCAGTATCAAAGCGCCCTGTCGGCAGCGGTTCGAGCGATAAATAACAAAAATCCGAATCTGGCAATAGAAATCAGCGGCTACCTGATCGAGGAACTCCGCAGCCCGGAAAATTACGAGGCCTTCAAGCGGGATGTGGCCGATGCCAACGTATTTATTGCTTCTCTAATTTTTATCGAAGATTTGGCCGAAAAAGTGGTAGCGGCTGTAGAACCGCTGCGCGACAGCTTGGATGTCGCCGTTGTCTTCCCGTCGATGCCGGGGGTGATGCGCCTGAATAAAATGGGCAGTTTCTCGATGGCGCAGTTGGGACAAAGCAAAAGCGCGATCGGCGAATTCATGAAAAAACGGAAGGAAAAATCCGGGAGTTCCTTCCAAGACGGAATGCTGAAACTGCTGCAAACTTTGCCGAAAGTGCTGAAATATTTGCCGATCGACAAAGCCCAAGATGCCCGCAACTTTATGCTGAGTTTCCAGTATTGGCTGGGCGGTTCCCAAGAAAACTTGGAAAACTTCCTGCTGATGCTGTCCCATAAATATGTCTTCAAAGGCCAGGAACAGCTAAGTTTTCAAGAACCGGTTGTCTACCCAGATATGGGGATTTGGCATCCCTTGGCACCAGGAATGTTTGAGGATGTCAAAGGATATCTGAACTGGTATAATGCCCGCACAGATATTTCCGCAGACCTCAAAGACCCCCTCGCACTCTGCATCGGTTTAGTGTTGCAGCGCACTCACTTAGTTACCGGAGATGACGCGCACTACGTCGCAATCGTGCAGGAATTTGAGGCAATGGGGGCGCGGGTTTTGCCGATTTTTGCCGGCGGTTTGGACTTCTCTAAACCAGTTGAGACTTTTTTCTTGGAAGTCGGGGCCAAAGGTGTTACACCTCTGCCGATAGTTGATGCGGTAGTTTCTCTGACTGGTTTTGCTTTGGTAGGTGGCCCGGCGAAACAAGATCACCCAAAGGCTATCGATACTTTGAAAAAGCTCAATTGCCCTTATATGGTGGCTTTGCCGCTGGTTTTCCAAACGACGGAAGAGTGGGAAAATAGCGATTTGGGCTTGCACCCGATTCAAGTTGCTTTGCAGGTTGCCATTCCTGAGTTGGATGGTGCGATCGAACCGATTATTTTGTCGGGAAGAGATGGCGCAACTGGCAAGGCGATCGCCCTACAAGACCGAATCGAAGCAATTTCCCAGCGTGCCATGAAATGGGCAATGCTGCGCCGCAAACCAAAATTAGATAAGAAAGTTGCGATCACAGTTTTCAGTTTTCCTCCCGATAAAGGCAACGTCGGAACAGCCGCTTACCTCGACGTTTTCGGCTCAATTTACGAAGTATTGAAAGCCCTAAAAGGCAACGGTTACGACTTGCCAGAACTGCCGGAATCTGCCGAAAAGCTGATGCAAGAAGTCATCCACGACGCCACAGCCCAATACCAAAGTCCTGAGTTAAATATTGCTCACCGGATGTCCGTAGCTGAGTATGAAGAATTCACTCCTTACTCGGAACGATTGCAAGAAAATTGGGGCCCGCCTCCGGGACATTTGAACAGCGACGGACAAAATTTGCTAATTTACGGCAAACATTTTGGCAATGTGTTTATCGGAGTGCAACCTACTTTTGGATACGAAGGCGATCCGATGCGGTTGTTATTCTCTCGTTCCGCCAGCCCGCACCACGGTTTTGCTGCTTACTACACATATTTGGAGCGCATTTGGGGTGCGGATGCGGTGCTGCACTTCGGCACTCACGGTTCCCTAGAATTCATGCCCGGTAAGCAGATGGGAATGTCTGTCGATTGTTATCCTGACAGTTTGATCGGCAAGATTCCTAACCTCTATTATTACGCTGCTAATAATCCTAGTGAGGCAACAATTGCTAAGCGCCGCAGTTATGCTGAAACAATCAGTTATCTGACTCCTCCGGCTGAAAATGCTGGGTTGTACAAAGGTTTGCAGGAACTCAGCGAGTTAATTGCTTCCTATCAAACTTTGAAAGAGACTGGGCGCGGTGTGCCGATTGTGGATGCGATCGTCGAAAAATGCCGTTTGGTCAATTTAGACAAAGATATTGACCTACCTCCCGAACAGGAAAGAGGGGTTGCTGCGGGGATGACTGCCCAGGAACGGGACAATTTAGTTGGCTTGGTTTACCGCAAGTTGATGGAGATTGAATCGCGGTTGTTACCTTGCGGTTTGCATATTATCGGTAAGCCGCCAACTGCCGAAGAGGCGATCGCAACTTTAGTAAATATCGCCAATTTAGATCGCGAAGAAGACAACTTGATCAGCTTACCGCGAATTATCGCTAACAGTCTGGGACGCGATATCGAAGAAGTTTACACTAACAGCGACAAAGGCATTTTAGTTGATGTCGAATTGCTGCAAAACATCACCCTAGCCTGTCGGGATGCAGTCAGCGCTTTGGTGAAGGAACAAACCGACGCTGAAGGCCGAGTTTCCCTAGTTTCCAAGTTGAATTTCTTCAACATGGGCAAGAAAACACCTTGGATTGATGCCTTGCACGCAGCCGGTTACAAAAAAGTCGATCCAGAACCGATTAAACCGCTGTTTGAGTATCTGGAATTCTGCTTGCAGCAAGTTTGTGCCGACAACGAATTAGGCGCTTTGTTGCGCGCCCTAGAAGGCGAATACATTATCCCCGGGCCCGGCGGCGATCCGATTCGCAACCCGGATGTTTTGCCGACTGGCAAGAATATGCACGCTTTAGATCCGCAGTCAATCCCGACGACGGGTGCGGTGAAGTCTGCTAAAGTTGTCGTTGACAGACTATTAGAAAGACAGCGCACCGATAACGGCGGAAACTATCCCGAAACCATCGCCGTTGTGCTCTGGGGAACCGACAACATCAAGACTTACGGCGAATCCCTCGCCCAAGTAATGTGGATGGTGGGAGTCAAGCCAGTACCCGATGCTTTGGGCCGGGTAAACAAACTGGAATTGCTGTCTTTAGAAGAGTTGGGACGGCCTCGAATCGACGTAGTAATTAACTGTTCTGGCGTATTCCGCGACTTGTTCATCAACCAAATGAATTTGTTAGATAAAGCCGTGAAAATGGCAGCGGAAGCCGACGAACCGTTAGAGATGAACTTCGTCCGCAAACACGCCTTGAAGCAAGCGGAAGAAATGGGAATCAATTTGCGCCAAGCAGCAACCCGCGTGTTTTCCAATGCTTCTGGTTCCTATTCATCTAACATCAACTTGGCGGTAGAAAACAGCACTTGGGAAAGCGAAGCCGAGTTGCAGGAAATGTATTTAACCCGCAAATCCTTCGCCTTTTCTTCCGACAATCCGGGAACTATGGAACAAGACAGGCAGATTTTTGAGTCATCCTTAAAAACTGCTGATGTCACCTTCCAAAACTTAGATTCTGCGGAGATTTCGCTAACCGACGTGTCGCACTATTTCGATTCCGATCCGACTAAATTGATCGGCAGTTTGCGGGCCGACGGGAAGCAACCAACATCCTTTGTTGCTGATACGACAACAGCCAACGCGCAGGTGCGGACGCTATCAGAAACCGTGCGTTTAGATTCGCGGACTAAGCTGCTGAATCCGAAGTGGTACGAGGGGATGTTATCGCACGGATATGAGGGCGTGCGGGAGATTTCTAAGCGTCTGGTGAATACGACTGGATGGAGTGCGACTGCGGGCGCGGTGGATAATTGGGTGTATGAGGATGTCAACACCACTTTTATCGAAGATGCGGAGATGCAGAAGCGTTTGCTGAATCTGAATCCTCATTCGTTCCGCAAGATTGTCAGCACTTTGCTTGAGGTGAATGGCCGGGGTTATTGGGAGACTTCGGAGAGTAATTTGGATCGCTTGCGCGAGTTGTATCAGGAGGTGGAAGATCGGATTGAGGGGGTAGAATAGGATTGTAGTAGGCATCAATTAGTAAAGACGTTGTATAAAACCTCTCTACTAATTGATGCCAAGCAATGAGGCAGAATTTAAAAGCTCAAAAATTAGTTAAATTATCATATTTACAAAGTATTTATTGCCAACCAAAATGAATGCTATAATTGTAATAATCAAATTCATAAAGTTTGAGAGGTTCATAAAAAAATCAAGTAAGGTTGTGAGGGGATTATGTATATAGTTAAGGAAAAACATCATAGCTACGCGGGTCAAACACTTGTAACTACTTTCCATATAACTTATGAATGGGATGGCAAAGAAACAGTAATTAAAACGGTAGAAGAAGAAAATGTAAGTAGACCTTTCTTCAATATGCCTCGATGGGAACCCACCCGTCGTCAAACAGTCAAGTTTTCGCAGTTAGGCGATGAGATTCAAACTGCTCTTTTACGAGCAAAAGAAACTGGCGAAGAAGTTGATATAGGTGAGTGGGGAATTCCAGATTAAGCCAGTAGCTATGATAACTTAGCTGTTAGCGGTAAAATAATTATCCCTTATCCAAATTAACAATTGTAGAGGAAGACCAGGCATTTATTGCAGAAGTGCCTGAATTGCCCGGATGTGCTGCTGATGGTGAAACTTATCAAGCAGCACTGCAAAATGTAGAGGTGATTATGCAGGAGTGGATTGAGACTGTTCAGGAATTAGGGCGAATTGTCCCTCAACCGAAAGGTAGATTGATGTTTTCGTAGTTGAAGTAAGGATAAAATATTGCTATGACTACCCTCACCCTCAACTTCAACCCTATTATTAAGCTGACCAGGGAGTTGAGCTAGTGAACTCGGCAATCAGAGAGTTTAGAGAGAGAATAAAAAATCAGTTAGAGGATAGGCGGAAAAAAATTTATACAAGAGATATATTACCACGAAAGAGAAAAATACTGGTAATGCCTTTTTAAGAATTGTCTCTAGTGATATCTTTGATATTTCTTGATCTGACTGGTTAGTAGTATTAATATGTTGCTTTTCTGCAACTTCTAAAATTTCTGAACTGCTGTTTTCTTGGTCAGAGTTTTCTTCTTGATTCACTGAATTATCTAAAAGATTTGGCTCTTTGTTAAAATCAAGAAAATTAACCTTGGGATTTTTGATAACATAAATAGAAGATCCTATTGAAGCTAAAAAGAATAGAAATATGTTAACAATATCAGCTTGGGTGAATGTCAATATCATAAAACTACACTACTTTTTTTCTATTGTTCGTTCTTTCAAGGTTTTTCCTATTTTATAACCGAATCTTCCACCTCGAACATAACCATCTTTCACTATATTAGAATCGTAAGATTCAAGATGAGTATCATAATATTCTAGTTTGGGATATTTATCATTACTTTTTTTGTCTACTCCCGTAGATAATTTTTCACTTTGGCGGGGCCCTAAAGTTTCTTGGAACCTAGTTTCACTTCTTATTGATTCAGTTGTTTTCCTTACTATGCTAGGCTCAGCTTGGGCTTGACCAAGCGGAAGCAACCACAATAAAGCAATCCATACAATAGCTACTCCAACATAAGATAGTTTTTTGCTCATATCCCCCAAAAACCTAGAGAAAACCCAGTAATTGCTCCCCAAAGAAAAGCAGCTAGCCAAGTGGCTGCTAGGGTTATAAAAGCCCCAATAAATATTGCTACAAAGTTACCCATATTAATGGTTTAATTTTAATTACTAAGGTAACACTGAAGTTACCTAATTGTCAATAAGTAATTTTACGGAATTATGAAGCCGTGGATAGAGACTACCTGCTAGTGAACTATGGTATCCCATCGGTCAGGCTCAAGACCCCTTAATATTTCTGGATGAAGGTGAAATCGAAAGCGATCGCCCGTTTCTTCCCCAAGCGCGATCGCCCTTATCTTCCCAAAGTGCGATCGCCCACGGGATAGCTACGCCGATCGCACTATTGGATTATTTACCTATCAGCCCATCGTACTCTGCGTGAGTACCAATCCAAAACCACAAAATACCTGTTTTAATTTCAATACCCAACGCCCGATAAGCCTGTCCAGCCCTTACAGACCAATACTTACCAACTTTCTTAAAATGTAAAGAAGGATGAGACGGATCGACCCTCAGCAACTCATAACACTGATCTGCTGTAGCCTGTACCGTTGAGGGTAAAGCGTTATAACAGTCCCAAAATTTTCGAGTAGTATAGTGCATTAAATCTCTCGATAGTTACCACTCTCAAAATCGGCGATCGCTTCTCCTGCTAAAGCATCCAGTTTACCCTTAGCAATATCTTTCTCTAGCTGAATATCCCATCGTTGGTAATCCAAATTCAAAAACCACTCTAACAACTCTCCAATTTCGTTCGGCGGAAGTTCGAGAATCGCATTTTCTATCTGTTCTACAGTCAACATAGGCTGTCTTAGATTACACTTTATTTCGCTGATTTTATCGTAGCACTGCGATCGAAGTGATTGAGATATTACTCATCCCATTCTTCTCTTAGCTGCAACTGGAATTCCAAAGCATCCACACGCTTCGGTAAAAAACCGCGCCATCTCTTTAAATTTTTCCTGGGCAATCTTTGACTGCTATCCTGAGTCTCGGTTGTTTCCCGCTGACGAATCAATGCTGACAAAAATTCTAAAAGTTGCTGTTGCTCTTCAAGAGTGAGACTTTGAGCCTGACTTAGTACCTCGCTATAAGTAGACATAGGCTTTATGTTGAGATTTTTGGGCTGATTGTTATTATAGCAATTTAGGCTCTAGGAAAATGCGATCGCCCGTTTCTTCCCAAGTACGCCCTTTTCTTCCCGAAGTGCGATCGCACTTCAGTTAATCATAAATTTCTCTCCGGTGTCCAATCTGGTGAATAGTAATCACATTTAAATCATCATCAAAAGAATAAATTACCCGATATAGCAATCCTAAGTGATTTTCTAGATCCGTAAAATTTGAAAGCCTTGCTATACAACAAGTCTAGGAAGACAAGAGGGCGTTGTGTTGTGAGACTCAGATCGGATTGCTATAATCACCCACTCTTAACTTAAAGAAACCTGCCAGATTAGCCGACAACGGCATAGGAGTAATTTGTTCAAAATTTTCAGCCAACCAATTGATTTTATTACCTATACGCTCCCGCACAGGCTGAGTCAATCTTTCTTGGTTAACCAGAGCTTCTGCTGTCAACTCAACCAAATAGCTCATTACGCCTTCATGCCGAGTTTTTGATAAACTTCCCCCGCTTCGATGCTGCTTTCTCCTGCTTGCTTGCGCTTCATTGACTCTAACAATTTCAGCTTGACTTCTTCCTTAACTTCTAAACCTGCATCAGGATCGCCCAAATATTCTTCTAAGCATTGTTCAACGGTATGCCGAATCAAGTCCCGCAGTTGCTCAACTGTCATATCTTTGACTTGCATATTAATCTCCTAGTCTGTGGGATTATCGATAAATTATAGCAACTTTCTTTGAGCCAAACCCAATCAAACTGATTTTGGCTCAAAGAAAGTGCGATCGCCCTTTTCTTCCCGAAGTGCGATCGCGCGGATTAACTATCCATCGCCTGCCGGATCGCTTTGGCCCGCCACACTCAGCATCGGAAGAAAATCAGTATAATGCCAGATCCCCGCTAGCTTTTCGCGCGATCGAACGCCAGAGGATATTGCTGTTAGGGCGATCGACCTTTTGGTGCTCTCCTCGGGCGATAGTTAATCCCCAAATTTTAACTTAAAAATAAATTTTTCCACCATCGTTTTCCAACCGCCAAGCAGCTTTATCTATGACAATTGCAGCGGGATTGGCAATAGTTGCCGTGTACTTACCGAAAATGCCAACCCTTTTCGCTATTCTTTCTCCCACCTATTCCCAGCAATTTTAATATTGCTCGCAATAGCAATGACCGACACGGACCCATCAAATAAAAACAAAGCAGGCAATTTTTTTCTGGTTGCTGTATTTTGTGCTGGTTTGGCAATTAGCTACGATTGGGATACCACCAAACAAACTTATTCAGCGTATCTAAAAAACATTCAATTTGGACTAACAAATCCATCGTTAGCTACAGCCAAGCAAAAGTCGCAATATGCAGCCCTACAGCAGTCTATTCCACAAGGAGAAACAGTTTTGACCAGACTAGACGCACCTTTTATTCTCGACTTTAAACGCAATCAAATTTTTCTCGCTGACTGGCCCGGGGGAGCTAGTTTGCCACCCGGTATGCCTGCCTTCAAAGGCCCTGAAGCCTTGGCAAACTATTTAGCCACAAAATCTATTCGATACATAGCTTATTCGTCTTGGAGTCTCAATCATCCTGCTGTAGATACTTCAGGGCCTCGATTGTCATCTTGGTTTCGACTGCAAGCAAAACTTTCTCACGACTTTCGGGATAACCTGTGGCAACTTGCAAAAACTCGAAAACAATTGTATGAAGACGGAGAAAATTTTGTGCTGGATTTAGAAACAAAATTGTAGAAAGTCTTGGACGCAGAGATAGTCAGAAATCTGGTTTTTTCCAAACATCTTTCGTTGCAGCCAACAGTAAAGGTCAAAAATCCGGTTTATTTGATCGCAGGGGATTTTTTACATAAAAAAGCAAATTGGATATCAAACCGAGAAGCCGGAAATGTTTGGTATCAATTTTAGCCTCTGCTGGCAGCATCTGCAATACATCTTTTTCGGATAAAAGATTGAGGTTTTCTTCTTGGGCGAAAAAGTTCTTGCCCAGCAATCTCAAAAGAGCTCGAAACCAAGAGGGGGGAAGCCAGTGAATTAGGGGGACAGCGGTGTGGAATTCTACGGGAAACCAGCGGTTAGGAGTAGTGATGCAGCAGGTTTTGCCGACGCGGCAAAGTTCTCGAATAAAAGTTTTTTGCTGAGTTCGATTGCCGACGTGTTCGATGACGGCAAAACTCACGACTAAATCAAAACTTTTGTCTGGAAATGGTAAAGTCAAACCGTTAGAACGGACATACTTTAAACCGGGATATTCTTGTTCTAAAAATGCAGCATCTTCCATGCCCACAGCGGTGATTTTGTGGGGGTAGGGATAGAGTTTCTCAAAAAAATTGCAATCTTCGCGCCGGTCGGAAGTTACTCCTACATCCAACACGGTTGTGTCGTCGCTGGGATTGGCTAATGCCATGAGTAAATTAAACATTTTTTGGCGGGCGTACCAAGATAGTTTGGTGGCGAAACCACCAAGCTTGGGGCCTACGTACTCGCTGGAGTTTTTTTGATTTATTGTCATAGGATTTGAGGTTTTAGACGTACTCAGAGCAGAGGTTGTAGTGTTTAAGTGATAATTAGTTTACCTGCGCTTCAAGCCCAGCACGCTGAGAAAAAAGCTGGATAGAACCATCTGCAAACCGACGGTCAGGCAGGTGAGCGAGGGAATAACTAAACGCAGAGTTTTAGATGGGTCTAGAATACCGAAAGCTGTATCGCTCCAGATAGTTAATGACAAAAACGAGCCAACTATTCCGATTAATATCAGCGTGACTCCGGCAATCAATCCTGTTTCTAAGGTAACGTAGCGAAATATTTTGTTGAGTTTGGGGTCTTCGGGCAGCAGTTTCTCGCTGATGGCGAAAACTTTGGTGAAGAAAGCGAAAGTTACTGCTTGAAAACCGACGATAATTGCGATCGCCCCATAAAGCAGCGTATGTACGTCAAAGTTAATACTGCCAATCTTTTGAGTACCAGGCAACAGCCAGATGGTAACAATTATACCCAAAATCATCAGCGCCACACCAGGATACAAAAACAGCCAGCGAGGACTGTAAAGCAACAAAAATCTGAGGTGCCGCCAGCCATCTCGCCAAGTTCGCAAGTGCGGCGGGCGACTGCGCCCGTCGGGAGATAGTACCGTTGGGACTTCAGCGATTTTCAACTTGTACAGAGAGGCTTTGACGACCATTTCGCTAGCAAATTCCATCCCCGTTGTTTGCAAGTCGAGTTTCAAAATTGAGTCTCTCCTAAAACCCCGCAATCCGCAGTGAAAATCGCCGGCGGGACTTGCAAAGAATAACCGCCCAACCCATGTCAACACCGGATTTCCTAAATATTTGTGCAGTGGCGGCATTGCACCGGGTTTGATGCCTCCTTGAAAGCGATTTCCCATGACTAAATCGCAGCCTCCCCGCAATTTTTCGACAAAGGCACCGAGGTTAGAAAAGTCGTAGCTGTCGTCAGCGTCGCCCATGATAATATAAACTCCGCGTGCCGCTACGATGCCTCCCATCAGGGCGCTGCCGTAGCCTTTGGCTGCTACGGGCACGACTCGGGCACCCATTTTGGTGGCGATATCTTGGGAACCGTCAGTGCTGCCGTTGTCTGCTATGATGACCTCGCCGGCAATATCCAGTTCGCGCAGTGACCTCTGAGCCTTCTCGATGCAAATTTCTAAAGTTTCTGCTTCGTTGAGGCAGGGCATGAGTATCGAGAGTTCGAGAGTGTATTCCCCGCTGGTGTTGGTCTGTTCGGCCATAGGTTTATTCCAGGCATTGCTGGCGATCGACAATACTTACTTTTCCAGTATCTCTGCTTAAATTATTAGTTGTGAATAAAAATCAACAAAACTTAATTAAAGTTTTTCATTTTTTTCCCAACTGCCGTTTTTTTGTAATATTAGGTTAGTTAATTTATGAGTAGAAGCGTTTTTCTAGTTTTGCTCGCTGCTATTTTGTGCAGTGTGGTGGGTCAATTTAGTCTGAAAGCAGGAGCAAAAATCTTAGGGCCCATTGGCGCTGCTAATTTAGTGGAAAAAGTGCTCGCAATGGCAACTCAGCCTTTGATAGTTGGAGGTCTGTGTTTGTATGCAGTTTCTTCGATCGGCTTTATCGTAGTTTTGTCTCGCGCCAACATTAGCATAGTCTCGCCTTTACTGTCAATTAGTTACTTGTTTACTGTGTTGGGCGGGAAAATTGTATTTCACGAGCCTTTGCCACCGCTGCGGTTGGTAGGCGTGGGGCTAATTATGACGGGAGTAATTTTTGTACTCCAAGGTCAAAGTGGGGGAACCGCTGGGGGCAACTAGCGATCGCTTTTAACATTGATCGTTGAGTGCTGAGTTGATAACTTAATTCAAAGGGTGCGTCTGATCGTAACCTTCTAAATCGATACTGAGGTAACAATTATGAATTATTATTATTTTATTTCTTTTGCCTGGGGAATTTTCATTCTTGTATCCCTGATTGGTTGGGGTGGAG
The DNA here is from genome assembly GCF_015207505.1 of Tychonema sp. LEGE 06208. Taxonomy (GTDB): domain Bacteria; phylum Cyanobacteriota; class Cyanobacteriia; order Cyanobacteriales; family Microcoleaceae; genus Microcoleus. The sequence continues at coordinate 23,705 of NZ_JADEWT010000051.1, read as the reverse complement.
TAGTCAACCGCATCCTTTTTCCTCAGTACAGAGTTGACTGGGGACAAAGAGCCGCTTGGGGGATAGCTTGGACGATTATATTTGGTGGTTTATTAAATGTGACATGGACTATTTCGCAAGCAACTATTTTAATATATATATGCTTGGGCGCACTTTACGGAATAATAGATGCCTGGGCAAATAAAACTTTGATCGCCGACGAGCTGAATCGGTTAATTAATGCTTTTAAAGAAAATAGTTTTTTGGCGATCGGGACTTTTATCGCTTTTCTTCTGGCTGCTGTGCAATACAGTGGTTCAGTGGCCTGGTATAATTTTAATCCTCACGATGACTACCACGCCTATTTTGTATTCCCCCATAAAATGCTTCAAATAGGTTCTCTTGGTTCCGATCCTTTCAGCGAAAGAAGATTGGTATCTGCACTGGGAGGACAATCATTCTTGCATACATTCATTCTCAGCCTGTTGGATGAAAGAAGTTTATATCTGATCGATCCCGGATGCGCCTTAGTCGTAATGATAGGACTCACGATCGGATACTGTCAGCAAAAAAAATTTTCAAAAAGCTCGACATTACTGATTGTGTTCGCATTTTTATTAATTAGCCGAGATCATACAAATACAACTGGTATATTAATTCCGGTATGTCTTTTCTTCAGCTTATTCAGAGTTTTTGATTGGGACAAGCTAAAAGCAACAAACATCCACAGTAATGCTGCGATTGTAGGATTGCTTGCAGCCGCTATCTGCGCTTTAAAAACTACCTTGATTCCTGCGTGTATTATTTTCTTCACCTGTAGTTATTTTTTCTATATCCTTGGCAGCCAAATAAAGCATAAAGCAATCTACGAATTTTGTTTAGCTAGTATTTTATTGGCTGTGTTTATTTTACCCTGGTCGATCTCACTGTATCAGTCATCCGGGACTTTATTATATCCCATATTTGGTAGAGGTTTTCATGGTTCTGTATACGGAGGCTCGGTCAAGCTTCCTAGCAATGAGATTTTCGGAGAGCTTTTTCGATTTTCAGCACTTAGACTCAAGCTATATGCAATTTTAGCAATTGTTTATTTACTGACTGTATTGAGAATTAGATTTTTTATGGTTGGTCTCCATAAAAAGCCAATTGTTAGGGAAGCAAGTCTGTCTATTAATCTTAGTAATGTGACGGGCGTTGCAATCATAGGAATTTCTACTGGAGGCTCGGATATCGACCGCTATGCATATTCACTACTATTAGTTGTGTTCCTGATATTAATATTGGTTGTTAGGGAAAATATTGAGCCAAAAATATCAAACTTAAACTTAAGAAATAGGCGTTTCATTGGTGCATTATTTTTGTCATTCTTATTAGCGATCAATTGTAAGGGCGACAAAATGTTTAGACAATATAATCATTATTTAGAGAACATTGCCTCTGGTTTAAAAAATGTACCTTTAGTGACACTAGACGAGCGAGAAAAATATTCAAAAATGCTAGATTCGGTTCCTGAAGGAGAAATAGTTTTAACAAGACTTGACAAACCTTTTTTAATGAATTTTAAGAAACATACAATCTGGATTGCAGACTACCCAGGCGGGGCTAGCCTTCCGCCCGGTATGCCTTCCTTTAAAGGAGAAGAAGCGCTAGCAGATTATCTAGTTTCAAAATCGATTAGATATGTTGCATATTCTTACGCTAATGAAGCGAACTTTCCTAGGAAATCTCTAGAATATAGACTCGAAGTCAAGGCACTAGGTTTTTGGCTCCGAAATCAGGCATTGAACACTTTTGAATTTCAAGATAGCTTACAAAAACTCGGTCAAACGAGAAAACGGATTTATGATGATGGAGCAAATTTTGTAATTGATTTGTCAAGCAATAAAAACAAGCAGTGATATCAGTTTTATTTGCAGTATTTAAAATAGATGAACCAACATCACTTATTGATCGATCGCACCGCCGTTCTTGCTACAATGCACCAAAAAGAACGGGTGATGGCTCCCATTTTGGAACGAGAATTAGGCGTAAAACTCGTACTGCCTGCAGAGCTTAATACAGACATTTTCGGCACATTTACTAGAGAAGTTAAACGCTTAGGAACTCAAATAGAAGCCGCCCGCCAGAAAGCGGAAAAAGCTCTAGAAATTGCGGGCGAAACTCTGGCCTTTGCGAGTGAAGGTACATTCGGCCCTCACCCAATGATGCCGTATCTGCCAGCTAATCGAGAAATCGTAATTTTATTAGATCGAGCCAACAATCTCGAAATTATCGGCGAATCATTGTCTGTAGAAACTAATTACAGTCACCAGTTAGTTGCCACTATAGAAGAAGCAGATGATTTTGCTCAAAAAGCTGGATTTCCCGCACACGGACTGGTGGTTGTAGTTGGCGATGCTGCTAAAGGGAAGGGAGACATTGTTAAGGGAATAACTACCGAAAAGCAGTTGTTTGAGGCGGTGACAGCAGGCTTGAAAAAATCGTCAACTGGCAGAGTTCACGTCGAAACAGATATGCGGGCGATGTACAATCCCACTCGGATGAAAAATATCGAAAATGCAACTCTCGATTTAGTTAGAAAATTTCAGCAATTGTGCCCGCAGTGCGGTTGGCCGGGATTTGAAGTTACTGACAGAAAAATCGGATTGCCCTGCGGACTTTGCTATTTTCCGACTCAGCTAGCGCGATCGACTATTTATCAATGCAAAAACTGCGGTTATACTAAAGAAGAACTGTTTCCCGACGGTCGAGAGACTGCCGATCCAGCTCAGTGTCAGTATTGCAACCCTTAAAATTAAGTTACTAATGATAGCCGTAGCAACCGAACGCAACTGGAAACCCGTTATTAAAGAATTTGAGGCTGTAGTCGGTAAAAACGGGGTAGTGCAGCGCCGCGAAGAATTGATTGTTTACGAGTGCGACGGGCTCGCCAGCTACCGCCAGCGCCCCGCTGTGGTAGTGTTGCCGCGCACTACCGAGGAAGTGGCAAATGTGGTCAAAATATGCGATCGCAATTCCATTCCCTGGGTAGCTAGAGGCGCAGGAACCGGGCTTTCCGGCGGCGCTTTACCCGTAGAAAACTGCGTGCTGATTGTCACAGCCCTGATGCGAAAAATCCTAAAAGTAGACTTAGAAAATCAGCAAGTAGTCGTACAACCGGGAGTAATTAATAACTGGGTAACGCAAGCAGTTAGCGGCGCAGGTTTCTACTACGCACCCGATCCTTCCAGTCAAATTGTTTGTTCGATTGGCGGCAACGTTGCCGAAAATTCTGGCGGCGTTCACTGCCTCAAATACGGAGTTACAACCAATCACGTTTTAGGATTAAAATTGGTAATTCCCGACGGTTCCATTGTCGATGTTGGCGGCGAAATTCCCGAAATGCCCGGTTACGATTTAACAGGTATATTTGTCGGTTCCGAAGGCACTTTAGGCATCGCCACGGAAGTTACTTTGCGAATCCTGAAAGCGCCGGAATCGATTTGCGTTCTGTTGGCGGATTTTGCCAGTATCGAAGCAGCGGGCGAATCGGTTTCCGATATTATCAGCGCTGGGATTATTCCAGGCGGTATGGAAATCATGGACAATATCAGCATCAATGCTGTAGAAGATGTAGTAGCAACTGGTTGTTATCCCCGCGATGCGGCGGCAATTCTGCTCGTAGAAATCGACGGTTTAGAAGTGGAAGTTGCCACAAATAAACAGCGAATTGCTGATATTTGCAAGCAGAATGGAGCGCGAAATATCACTACTGCCCATGACCCGGAAACGCGGCTGAAAATTTGGAAAGGGCGGAAAGCTGCTTTTGCGGCGGCGGGTCATCTCAGCCCGGATTATTACGTGCAAGATGGCGTAATTCCGCGCACGCAAATGGCTTATGTTTTGAAGGAAATTGAGGGTTTGAGCGAGAAATACGGTTATCGGATTGCGAATGTATTTCACGCGGGAGATGGGAATTTGCACCCGCTGATTTTGTACGATAACTCGGTAAAAGGTGCGTTGGAAAAGGTGGAAGAATTGGGGGGAGAAATTCTCAGGCTGTGCGTGAAAGTCGGCGGCAGTCTTTCGGGGGAACACGGCATCGGTGCTGATAAGAAGTGTTTTATGCCGGATATGTTTTCGGAGGTAGATTTGGAGACGATGCAGTGGGTGCGTCAGGTGTTTAATCCGAAAGGTTTGGCGAATCCTGGGAAGATGTTTCCGACGCCGAAGACTTGCGGGGAAGCGGCGAGGGCTAAGGTTGAAACTATGAAGAAGTTGGAGGGTGCGGAGGTTTTTTAATTCCCCAGATGCAGACGGCAGTTTCAACCGCCGTCTGCATCTAATGTGCGATCGGCATTTTGATAATAAATTCCGTGCCCTTGCCCAATTCCGAAGTACAAGATAATTCGCCATTGTGTCTTTCTACAACAATTTGATAGCTAATTGACAAACCCATTCCCGTGCCTTTACCAACGGGTTTGGTAGTAAAAAATGTATCGAATATGCGCTGCTTAACTTCTTCAGCAATTCCCGGCCCGTTGTCAGCAATTTTGATTTCTACAAAATTCTCCCTAACTTCTGTGCAAATCTTAATCTGGCTGGGACTCTCTCGCATTTCTTGAAAACTTTGCTTACTATTCCCATCACCTAAAGCATCGATCGCATTACTGAGAATATTCATGAAAACTTGATTTATCGGCCCACCAAAACACTCCACAGGTGGTAAGTTTCCGTATTCTTTGACAATTGCAATTGACGGTATTTCACCATTTCCTTTCAAACGGTGATTTAGTATTAACAGCGTGCTGTCAATACCTTCATGGAGGTTAACGGGTTTCATCTGTGAATCGTCGTGCCGCGAAAAGTTCCGCAGCGACTTGACAATCTGGTCAATCCGCTCGATACCGACGCTCATTGAAGATACGATTTTGGGGAAATCTTCAACCAAAAAATCTAGTTCATCCTCTTCTATTCTCTGTTGAATTTCTACAACTGGATTGGGATAGTGCTTTTGGTAAAGTTCGAGGTAATTAAACAAGTCTCTAGTATAATTTTTGAGGTAAGCAAGATTGCCGTAAATGAAGCTAACGGGGTTGTTGATTTCGTGAGCGACTCCGGCAATTAGCAATCCCAAACTAGACATTTTTTCGCTCTGCACTAATTGGGAATGAGTGGATTTTAGTTCTTCTAGTGCTGCTGCTAGTTGAGCTGCTTGTTCTCTGCTTTGTGCTTCGGAATTATGCAATGCTTCTTCGGCTTGTTTGCGATCGGTTATGTCTCTCTGTACGCCGATGAAATGAGTTAATTTACCTGTTCTATCGCGCACTGGAGATATTGACAAAGCATTCCAAAAAGCGGTTCCGTCTTGGCGGTAATTTTTTAATCTTACCTTGCATTCGTTCTCTGTTTTCAATGCTTGGCGGATGGTATTTAGCGCATCGGAGTCTGTATCGCTTCCTTGCAAAAATCGGCAGTTTTTCCCGATAACTTCCTGTCGCCGATAACCTGTCATGCTCTCAAATGCGGGATTGCAATAAATAATTGGATGTTCTGGGTTAGTTGCGTCAGAGATGACAATTCCGGTACTGGTAGCTGCCATAGCCCGATCGTACAACCAAAGCATTTCTTCGGCGCGCTTGCGATCGGTAATGTCCCGCAGCGTCGCTAAATAAGCCATTTCTCCTTCCCATTCCGTTTCCACCAACCGCATTTCTACCACAGCATTTTCTTGCTGCTTGCGAATAACTTTAACTTCGGTTTGTACGACGCGAATTCCTGCTGTAGCTGCTTTTCTAACTGGGGGAATAATATCTGCGTTAATCTCCAGATCGCAAGCAGAACCTTCTACTAGCAAACCACCAAAAAACACTCGACCTAAAAGTTCCTCAGCCGTGCAATTAAACAGCGCTTCTGCTGACTGGTTTACAAAAGAAACAAGTCCTCGTTTGTTGACAATTACCATGCCGTCTGCATTCTTTTCTATCGCATTCCGAAACCGACCTTCGCTAGCTTTCAAATCCTGCTTTAGCTGTTCCATTGCTCGCTGCATCTGCTGCATTTCACACAAACTCAGACTGTAAGCTTGTGAAAAGTTGGCCTGTGTCGAAGTTTCTGCTGATTTTTTTGATATTTCTTGAGAGTTTATTCTATTGGTCATGTTGCTAGCAGTTTGTTTTGGGTTCCTACTAATATTACTGAGCTGATTTTCTGAATCTGCTTCTTGAAAAAACATATTTGAACCTACTATTTTTTTTATTAAGATGTCGCTCTTGCCCAAGTTTTTGGCTAATTTAGGGATAGAACAATTTATAACCGATGCTAGCACATGAATTTGATAATTAATCCTAAAATATCCTTAAGATTATAGAGCGATCGCCATCGAATTATCTATTACACTGGAATAAGTAATTTTAACAGCATAGGCCCTGGCGCGGGAGACTGCCGTGAAGGGGAAAGATGGCTTCAATCCCGCTGACAGCGGACAATATAACAGGATCGACGCACCAGTTATAAATATTTATAGCCTTTCTCCGAAAGGTGAGGTACTGTCCGGCATAGGGCATATGGTATACCTCACCACGCTTGAGAACCGCTATATAATCAACTGAAAATTTTTTTATTGTATAGAAAAAATATAATTATAACAAGCCAAGTCATGTTGAGATAATGTAATCACAGTCACAAACTACCAAATTATTCCCCTACCACCAGATTTGATATAGAATATAACCTGTCTATTTTTGCGATCGCAATTTCAAACCAATGGCACGTCTAGCACTTCTGAGCGTATCCAACAAAACCGGGCTAATCGACTTAGCGCGCAGTCTAGTAGAAGAATTTGAATTTGACATAATTAGCAGCGGCGGGACAGCAAGCGCCCTCAAAGAAGCAGGAATCCCAGTCACAAAAGTTGCAGAATATACTGGTTCCCCCGAAATTTTGGGAGGGCGAGTCAAAACACTTCACCCGCGAATCCACGGAGGCATTTTAGCGCGCCGCGATGTAGCGCAAGATATCGCAGATTTAAGCGAAAATCAAATTCGGGCGATCGATTTAGTTGTAGTGAATTTGTATCCGTTTGAACAGACAATTGCTAAACCGGGAGTAACTCTAGCAGACGCAATTGAGCAGATCGATATCGGCGGGCCCGCGATGCTGAGAGCTTCAGCTAAAAACCACGCTCATTTGACAGTTTTGTGCAATCCAGAACAGTACAATACTTATTTAGCAGAACTGCGGGAAAACGGCGGGGAAGCTTCTTTAAAATTCCGGGAAAAGTGCGCGCTGGAAACCTTCAAACATACAGCAAACTACGATCGCGCGATCGCCAATTATCTCAGCAGCCAATCCGAGCCAGAATCGAAGCTACCAGAAGATTTCAACGTATCGGGAACAGAACTGCAAACACTCCGCTACGGCGAAAATCCCCACCAAGCCGCCACCTGGTATCAAAGCGGAAGTGCACCCACAGGCTGGACGACTAGCACCATCCTGCAAGGCAAAGAATTAAGCTACAATAATTTAGTAGATTTAGAAGCAGCAAGGCGGCTAATTGTAGAATTCCCGGACACTCCCGCCGCCGCTATTCTCAAGCATACAAATCCTTGCGGTACAGCCTTGGGAACAACTATTTCCGAAGCGTATCAAAAAGCTTTCGACACCGATTCAGTCTCAGCTTTCGGTGGAATTGTCGCCCTCAACCGCCCGATTGATGCTGCTACCGCAACGGCGTTAACTAAAACTTTTTTAGAATGTATTGTTGCGCCGGGGTGCGAACCAGAAGCGGAAGAAATTATCAAGAAAAAGGCGAAAGTTCGAGTCTTAATTTTGCCAGATTTGACTCAAGGGCCGCCGCAAACTGTTAAAATTATTGCAGGTGGTTTGCTGGTACAAGACTCGGATAATGTAGTAGAAGAAACTAGCAAATGGCGCGCAGTTACTGAGAAACAGCCGACTGCTGATGAGTTGGCAGAATTGCTGTTTGCTTGGAAAGTCGCGAAACACGTTAAATCAAATGCGATCGTTGTGACGCGCGATCGCACTACAATCGGTGTCGGTGCGGGACAAATGAACCGCGTCGGATCGGTTAAACTAGCATTGGAACAAGCAGGAGAGAAGAGTCAAGGAGCGATTTTGGCTAGCGACGGCTTCTTCCCCTTCGACGATTCCGTAAAAACGGCTGCTGAGGCGGGGATAATTGCGATCGTCCAACCGGGAGGTAGTATGCGCGATAAAGATTCGATCGCAGCAGCCAACCAACTCGGAATCACAATGGTTTTCACCGATATCCGCCACTTCTTACATTAGGAATAATACCTAGCAATTTTCAATTGTGTATCATAGGGTAGGGATATAATAGTGTTCGCGGGTGTCAACTTAAGTCTAAAATTCTTTGTATCTCTCCTTAGTATCCGAGGCCCGATCCCCCTAAATCCCCCTTAAGAAGGGGGACTTTGAAAACACTTTTATCGTTACTAAGACGGGAGACTTTGACACTCTTGTCCCCCCCTTCTTAAGGGGGGCTAGGGGGGATCGAGAAGACTGTGACACCAATGAACACTGTTATATCCCTTTAGACTCTTGTCCCCCCCTTTTTAAGGGGGGTTAGGGGGGATCAAAAAGACTGTGACACCAATCAAAAATGTTATGTCCCTAACGACTTCCCAGTTGCATCCTTAAAAAATTATGACTTACACTCAACAGCAAATTCAACCCCAAGACGTAAAAGTTAAAATCCTCCTCACCGGCGGACATCAGTGCACCATTACGCTCAAATCCGACACACCATTATTGCACAACCTAGTCAAAACATTAGCCGATCGCACTCAAGCAACAGTAGGCTTTTCCACATTATTTCAAATCCCCATAGACGACGGGCGTTCTAGCCTTTGCTTCCCCGCAGATCACCTAGTGGGATTAGTCACCGAGCCCCCAATTTACTTGCAGCAAATGCAGCCGCAGCAGCTAGCAACTCCCGCCGAAATTCCCGTAGAAATCCCCGCCGAAATTCCAGCCGAAATTCCAGCCGCCGCGCCTGTAAATGACGACTTAATATCTCGCTACGCCCAAATAGATAACTTTTTGACACCAGCAGAAAAAAACAAATTAATCAAATATGTGTTATCAAAAGAATCAGAATTCGTGAGTACCAGCACCTCCACAAATGCCGAAGATTACCGCCGTTCTATGGTACTTCACTCATTCCCCGAATTTTCAACACTGATGGTAAATCGGATTAAAGGAATTCTCCCCGACGTGCTGCGGAAATTAAATATCCCATCATTTCCGCTTGGTGATATAGAATCTCAGTTAACCACGCACAACGACAACAACTTTTATAAACTTCACAACGACAGCGGCTCGCCCGATACCGCTAGCAGATTTTTTACTTACGTTTACTATTTCTATCGAGAACCCAAGGCTTTTTCCGGTGGCGAATTACTGATTTATGATAGCAAAGTCGAGAACAATTTTTATGTAGCGGCCGACACTTTCAGAACGGTAGAACCTCGGAATAACAGTATCGTATTTTTTCTCAGCCGCTATATGCACGAAGTTTTGACAGTTAGCTGTCCCTCGAAAGCTTTTGCTGATAGTCGCTGTACTATTAACGGCTGGGTGCGTAAAGCTGATTGAGACAAGATTTGTGGGTTAATCTGGGTTCGTAAAGTAAAGATAAAACGGCGGTTAATATCAATTCTGGTTGCACTCATACACGATGTTAACTGTTAACAGTGAATTTATATCAATTCTGTTAGCATCAGAATTATTCATTTCTCTCTAATCTCTCTGTGTTCTCTGTGTTCTCTGTGGTTAAATCATTCCGATGCAACCGGAAACGATATTACTATTCCGATAAAGAGAGGATTTGATATAAAACCAGGTTTACACAAACAAAACCCGATCTGAGAGGGGTTGAAGAATGGATGGTTAACATTACGTTTTGTTCTTGATACGGCATTTTTTTCAGTCGGCGGAGGCGGACGAAAGTTTTTGTAAACCTGGTTTCAACCGCCGTCTGCATCTGCATCTCCCATGATGCGATATTTATTCCTGTGCTCCGGCATTTTTGAGCAATTTCACAACAGTCGAATAACCTTTAAACTCAGCCAGCATTAAAGCTGTATAATTGCCGGGATTTTTGTGATTTAGTTCTGCACCAGCAGCGATTAAAATCTTGACTGCATCAGCATAACCCCGATGGGCGGCCCACATTAAAGCCGTTGCACCGGAGTCATCCAGCAGGTTGACATCTGCGCCTTTTTCGACTAATAATTGGACGATCGCCAAATAACCGCGATCGCACGCCTTCATTAAAGCCGTTTTCCCCAAATCCGCCGGAACATTCGGATTTGCACCCCCGTCGAGCAAAACCTTCACCGTCTCAGTATGTCCGCCAAAAACAGCCAGCGTCAAAGCCGTCTCCCCAAAGTTTTTAGCATTCAGAAAATCTGCCTGATTTGAGTTGACTTTTTGCAACAAAGCCGCTAAGATAGCACTGTTACCGTGCACTGCAGCCACCAACAAAGGCGTATCGCCCAACCGATTTCTGGCACCGACACTAGCACCTCGGTTTAATAGCAATTCCACCACATTTTCGCAGCCTTCAACCACCGCAAAATTCAACGCAGTTTCATCATCTCTGTCCTTAGCGTTGATATCCGCGCCAGCATCGAGTAACATACGTGCGATCGGCAAATTTCCCCCAGCAGCAGCCGCCATCAAAGCCGTGCCCCCATCTCCATTCTTCACATTCGCATCAGCACCCGCACCCAGCAAAGCTCGCACCGCATCAATATTGCCGAAATCAGCAGCCAAAGTTAAAGCAGTTTCGCCGTCTTTGTCGCGAATTTCCGCATTAGCGCCATCCGCCAACAGCACCTCGACAACCGCCAAATTTCCCGCAGCTGCAGCCTCCATCAAAGCGGTTTTGCTCTTGAGATTTTTAAGATTAACATCCGCACCGCGATCGAGCAAAATTCTGACAATTTCAGCGCTACCTTGACTAATAGCTAAAAATAGCATGAAATTGTCAGCAACAGCACCCGCATCAGCCAAAATTTTCACAACAGCTTCGTCCCCGGACAAAGCCGCTATTTTCAGAGCAGAATCTCCATCTATATCTCGGACATTCACATCAGCCTTAGCATCAAGCAAAAGCCGCACAACATTAACATCTCCTTTGAGAGAAGCGGCCATCAAAGCCGTACTTCCATCATCATTTTTTGCATCAACATCAGCCCCCGCAGCCAACAACAGCCGCATAACATCAGCCTGTTTGTGAGCGGCGGCCAGCATCAAAGCCGTCAGCCCAAAACGCCTGCTCGCGAGGTTGACATTAGCGTCATTGTTTAGTAGAATACGCACGATTTCCGTATAGCCCTTTTGGGCGGCAAACATCAAAGCCGTTGTCCCCTCAGAGTCTTTGGCATTAGCGTCAACGCCTTTAGCGAGTAAAGCTTGGACGTGAATAATATTGCCAGTCTTGGCGGCTTGAATCAATACAGCGTCTTGTTTAATGGCAGGCATAATAGTATCTCGTTCTGTATGTTTTTACCATCACATGAGAGGGACTTACTGGTATACTAATTTTTATGAAGTTTTTTTGCTAATTCTGAGAACACTATGAACCTCGAAATTCCTGAGTCAGTGAAAGTTTGGAGCCAATTCTTCCACCCAGTTTTAATGTGGGTATTGCTGGCTCTGTCATTTTATGCTTTGTATCTCGGTCTTCAAATCCGCCGTACCAGAAGTGCTGAAGGCGAGGCCAAAAAAGAATTAATTAAGGGCAAATTCAACATCAAGCATCACCAAATTGGTTCTTTGCTGCTAGCCTTGATGGTAACAGGGGCGATCGGCGGAATGGCTGTCACCTACATCAACAACGGCAAACTATTTGTGGGAGCCCACTTGCTAGCAGGCTTGGGAATGACCGCAATAATTGCCATTTCAGCCTCGCTGACTCCTTTGATGCAAAAAGGCAATGATTTGGCCAGATACAGTCACATCGTTCTAAATGTGGCGCTATTGGGGCTGTTTGGCTGGCAGGCGGTAACAGGTGTGGAAATCGTGCAAAGAATTATCAGCAAAATGTAATCGTTAAAGCACGATTCACTCTTGGACGCGCGAGTGTCCTGAAACCGGGTTTTTCACGAGAATACTTCGTTTGTAGACGTAGATTATTCTAAAAACTCGGTTTTTTTAGTCCCAGTGCGTAACTGCTATAATTGCGATCGGGCTGTCATATAGCCGGGAGCATCTCATATTTGTAAAAAGACTTCTTTTGACTCCTTCTTTCTTCCTCTTTCCTCCTGTCTCCTGTCTCCTGCCTCCTACCTCCAATTTCTAGCTTGGCTGCAAAAGTGAGATGCTCCCCATATAGCCTTTATCAAAAAAGTCAGATACAGGTTGAGATTTGAGATTTGAGATTTAAGATTGAGGGTTTGATACCTCATTTTTGTCAGAACTACTATAGCGATTCTCAAGCGTGGTGAGGATAGTCCAATGCCCTGCGCGGGCCAATGCCCTATCCCGGATAGTACCTCATATGAGAGCACAGAAAGGCTATAATAGATTAATCTATTTTTGTTGCAAAATTTTCAATTTAAGTAAGTCGGTGGGGAAAAACACAACTGTGTTAAGAAAGATAAATGAGGCTAAAACCCCAATCCCTCCTGCATTCTGTCTCCTGACTCCTGCCTCATCCCAACTACAAATATTTACGCCTTTCTACTTACTCTAAATTGTGCTTTGCTCAAAATATAAGTAAGCAAATTAGTCTGCGGTCAAGTTTAGTTTAGCAAAGCCAACCAACTAAAATGCCCTCTTTAAAAAAATAGCCTTGATCAAAAAGTTTAGATTTTAGATTTTTCGGCTTCGCGAGCGTACAAGTTTTAGATTTTTCGACTTCAGGAGCGAACAAGTTTTAGATTGGAGGATTGAGGGAGCGATCGATCGGTCAATACCTCCTATGATATCAAATCCTCTCTTCATCGGAATAGTAAATTCACTGTTGACTGTTGACTGTTGACTGTTGACTGTTAACTGTTATAGCGGTTCTCACAAAAGTGAGGTATGCCCTATGCCCGGTTTGGCCTATGCCCGGTTTGGCCTATGCCCGGTTTGGCCTATGCCCTATGCCCGAAAGTACCTCATATGAGAGCACAGAAAGGCTATACTTATCGACTTTCTATCCAGCTCCCTTTGTCCGGGGTTTTGCTGGAGCCTAGAGTGTTGCTAAAGCTTGATATTAATTGGCTCAAAGCCTTGAAAAAACGGAGAGGGTGGGATTTGAACCCACGGAACCTTGCGGTTCACCTGATTTCAAGTCAGGCGCATTCGACCACTCTGCCACCTCTCCCGGTAGATAAACTACATCATACCAGTAGTTGCCGCTAACTACAAGCCGTTGCCGATTCTGTGTGCCGGTAAAGAATTTGTTCTAAAACCACTGCGAAATCTTCCCCCAGCCAAACTAGAGACGCTTCCGACACTGTGCCATTTTCCAGCAGCACGATCGAGAAATTCCGCAGTTTCGATCGCTCTCTCTCCACAATTCGCGGTACGCTGGCGGCATTCAAATAAACTGTACCCTCCCCACTCACGAAACATGACTTCCGCAACTCGTGCTTGGTGTGTCGCAGTTTGTGGTGCATATGACCAAAAGTTACCAGAGGTACGTGCTTCCCCGAACCGCGAGTTCGATCGATCGCCTCAGCAAAATCCGGGTCTCCCCAATCCCCTCCCAGCGGTTTCCAATCTCGCCCGCAGAGGTCGCCCGGAGCCTCTCCCAGCCCCGTCGGGCCCGTGTGACCCAAAAAAATCACATTTTCGCAATCCGCATCCGCAGCAGCCCCTGCAATGCGTTTGGCCGACTCCTCAAAACTTTCTACCCCAAACCATTCTGAGTAAAAATCGTTGTACCTCCACTCCGAACCCCCCCAAGTAAACGGGCGGCTTCCCACCACAGTTACGCCCAATTCGGGAAAATCTCGCTTGCTGTAACCGACGTGGGCTTCTCCCATTAAATCTAACTGCTTTTTTACCCAATTTTCTTTCTGGCGATCGTAGGGGCACTGACTCCGCCCCCACTCGGTTGCTGTGTACCAAGCGTCGTGGTTTCCAAACACCGCAGCTTTGGGAATGTCCAATTGGGCGATCGCCCGCACCACATCCACCGACTCGTTCCCAAAATCCCCCACAAACAGCACCAAGTCAACGCCCAAATGCTTCAGCGCCTCGCCGTCTTCTGCTTCCCAGCGATCGTGAACGTCCCCCACCACCGCAATTTTGATAGATTTAGCTTTATTCATTTGATTTGTTATGTGCGATCGAGCCCTAGCCCCTTCTTATCAGCATAAGAAACAGCGACCAATTTTTGCACTCTCCCCCAGGCAATTTTAGATTTTAGATTTTAGATTTTAGATTTTAGATTGGCCCAACCAGCCGCTTGCAACCGTTTTTGGTGAATTCAACTATAATTCAAAATACATTTGAGTCCAGCCGCCACCATTCACCCAAGATTCTAACTGTGTTTACCACCGCACCTGCTCCCAACTTTACCCAAACCAGACTGCCCGACGACTTGTTTGCCGCAATCAACGCCCTCAAACAAGAGTTAAACGCCGTCATTCTCGCCCACTACTACCAAGACTCCGACATCCAAGACATCGCAGACTTCATTGGCGACTCCCTAGAACTTGCCCGCAAAGCCGCCAACACCAGCGCCGATGTTATAGTTTTTGCCGGAGTTCATTTCATGGCAGAAACCGCCAAAATCCTCAATCCAGACAAATTAGTATTATTGCCAGACTTAAATGCAGGTTGTTCCCTCGCCGACAGTTGCCCGCCCGAAGCCTTTGCAGCATTCAAAGCCGATCGCCCAAAACACTTAGTTATTTCCTACATTAACTGTACCGCCCAAATAAAGGCAATGAGCGACATAATTTGCACCAGCTCCAACGCCGTCAAAATTGTCAACCAAATTCCTGAAAATCAGCCAATAATCTTTGGGCCCGATCGCAATCTCGGCCGCTACGTCATCGAACAAAGCGGTAGACACATGGAACTCTGGCAAGGAGCCTGCATCGTCCACGAAAACTTCTCAGAAAAAAAGATAGTTCAACTCAAAATCGAAAATCCCGAAGCCGAAATCATCGCCCACCCAGAATGCGAACCTCCCGTACTTCGCCACGCGAATTATATCGGTTCCACCGCCGCTTTGCTCAAATATACTCAATCGAGTTCCAGCCAAGCATTTATTGTCGCGACTGAACCGGGAATAATTCACCAAATGCAAAAGCAAACACCACACAAACAATTTATCCCCGCTCCTGGCAACAATAATAATACTTGTGCTTGCAACGAATGCCCGCACATGAGATTAAATACCTTGGAAAAATTGTACCTATCCCTCAAAAATAAAACTCCCGAAATTACCATGTCCCAAGAACTGCAACGGGCAGCCTTGAAACCAATCCAGCGAATGCTAGAAATGAGCTAACCGTCAATTACCAACTTTCAGTTAACCTATTGTAGGGTAAATTGGGTGCGACAATTAACTTAAGTCACCAACAAACAAATATTAAACCGCGCCCAACCCACTAATATTAGACTTGCATTGTACTCACTCGCAGACAATCTATAAATTATCTGCGTTTATTTGTGTTTATTTGCTTAAAATCTGCGGTTGATCGGCTCTCTCGAAGATTTATGCAAGAACTATCAGCTAAAATCAAAAATTGTATGATTCCAGAAAAACTAATAATTTTCACCCGCTATCCCGAACCCGGAAAAACCAAAACTAGACTGATTGCGGTGCTGGGAAAAACAGGTGCTGCCAATCTTCACCGCTTGATGGCCCAAAAGGCGATCGCCCGCGCGCTCACTCTCCAAAACTCCCGCCAACTATCAGTAGAAATTCATTACACAGGCGGCAGCCCACAACAGATGCAAGACTGGTTGGGAACCGATGTTATTTATCAAAATCAAACAGACGGCGATTTAGGTGCCAGAATGACCGCAGCGTTTCAAAACTCCTTTAATTCGGGGGTTGACAAAGCTGTAATTATCGGCACTGATTGTCCCGCACTGAAACCAGAAATCATGGCAAAAGCTTTTGACGAACTGAGCCAGCACGATTTAGTTTTGGGGCCGGCAAAAGACGGAGGTTATTATCTGATCGGGCTGGGGCGATCGGTACCAGAATTATTTGGTGGCATTAACTGGGGAACTAATGAGGTTTTTGCTGCTACGCGGGCGATCGCCCAAAACCTCGATCTGAAAATTGCTTATCTTCCCACTCTTGCAGATATCGATCGACCGGAGGATTTGCTAGATTTAGATATGAATATGTTGAAATAATTAAACTCGATTGAGCAGATCTAATTCATTAGTAATTCTCATGTTTAATTAATAAAAAACACTTGATTTTGAAACCAGAAAGTCATAATATAGTAATTGTATTTGTCTGACCAAATGCAGTGGTTAGACAGCGCTTGCGACAATAGTCGCAAGCGCGACAAAAGCCAAAATATAACAAATTTTAGTTCAAAATAGAATCATGATTTGAGGGCGATACTCTGCGATAATCGTCCCCCAAATCGTAGAAACCCGGTTTCTGACTGAATTGCTCCTAAAGCGTCGCCCAACTCCTAGAAACCCGGTTTCTGACTATAGCGGTTATCAAAAAAGTGAGGATAGCCCAATGCCCTGCGCGGGCCAATCCCTCCGCTTCGCTCCGCTCAATGCCCTATGCCCAATGCCCTATCCCGGATAGTACCTCATATGAGAGCACAGAAAGGCTATATTTATGGCTACTCAACCCAAAACTCATAGAAACCCGGTTTTTCGACCCCATCTGTAAAGCCTAAAACTGTCCCAAGCTGTTGAATAACAGATAAGCTTTGTACAACCCGCCCTCTATGTCACGGGCTGCTTAATTCTGTATGCCATCAGAAAATCATAATCTCAAAATTTCTATTATTATTCCAGCCTTAAACGAAGCACCTACGATCGCCCCAGTCATCTCCACCGCCCGAAATGCTAAAAATGTTGAAATCATTGTCGCCGACGGCGGCAGCAGCGATGGCACCGCAGATATAGCCCAATCTTTGGGCGTGCGAGTTATCTCTACCGCCCCAGGCCGCGCTACTCAAATGAATACAGGTGCCGCCTCCGCTACTGGAGATATCCTGCTGTTCCTCCACGCCGACACTCTTTTACCCCCAGGCTACGACTCTGACGCGCGCATGGCATTAGCTAAACCGTCCATACTAGGGGGGGCATTTCCACTCAAAATTGATGGGCGCAGGCTCTGTCTGCGGCTGGTAGAAACAGGGGTAAACTGTCGATCGAACTTTTTCCAAATGCCCTACGGCGATCAAGCCATTTTTCTGTATTCAGCTACCTTTGACAAAATCGGCGGTTTTCCCGACTTACCCCTGATGGAAGACTTTGAATTCGTGTGCCGGTTGAAAAAACAAGGCCGCATTGCCCTATTACCCCAGCCCGTGCTGACCTCCGACCGCCGCTGGCAGCAGCTTGGGGTACTCAAAACCACTGCCATCAATCAAATAGTAATTATCGCTTATTTCCTGGGAGTGTCGCCCGATCGACTCGCTTTCTGGTATAGAGGACAAAAGAAAAATTCTTCTGAAAACTAAAGAATAGTGAACTTTTCTAAAGCTCGGTAGCATTTATGCAAATAGGAAGCCCGTCCCTGCGTAAAATATGACTTGAACGCCTCAAAATTTACGCACAGCGAGGAAAAAGAGAATATGGCCGATCCCAGAGATGCAGAGCTTATTAAACCCTTTAACGGCGACCCCTTCACGGGTCATCTAGCAACTCCCATCAGTGCTTCTGATTTCACCAAAGCATTCATCGGGAACTTGCCAGCCTACCGCAAAGGACTCTCGCCCCTAGTTCGAGGTCTAGAAATCGGTTTGGCACACGGCTATTTCCTCGTCGGCCCAGAAATCGTCTTCGGACCCCTGCGGGATTATCCTGAAGCAGCTAATCTTGGCGGACTAATTACAGCCCTCGTCATAGTTCTACTAGGCACACTAGGTATGTCTGCCTACGGTTTGGTCTCTTTCAAGCAAGACAACACCAGCTACCCCAGTGCTAATCCCATGACTCCCGATTCCCTCAGAAATGCTGAAGGATGGAGTCAGTTGACCGCTGGTTTCTTCATTGGCGGCATGAGCGGCGTCTTTGCTGCCTACTTCTTGCTGGAAAACTTTAATGGCGTTGATGCCATTTTCCGGGGTTTAGTCAACAATTAGACTCCGCTGCTCGATATCCCTGTTGAAACACGCTAACTTTAGTTTGGAGAATTTGACATGACAGGTACCTACGCTGCCTCTTTCTTGCCTTGGATTTTGATTCCCGTTGTTTGCTGGCTGATGCCAGTTGTGGTAATGGGTTTGTTGTTTATTCACATCGAAAGCGACGCCTGAGCTTTTCCCACAAAGCAACACCTCAGTTGGAAGACTGACAGACAAGTGCTCTGAAACCTCTCTCATAAGTCTAGGGAAAATCCGAAAAAATTGTTTTGAGATTGCTGGTAATTAGGAAATTTGCTTTCTTTACCCCAACCCCCAGACTCGACTGTGTGGAGCAATCTTTCTGTCTTCTTCCATCTGAATTCGCCATTGCAAAAAATCCTCTGTCATGCGGGCAGAGGATTTTTTTACAAATATTTTTTTCCCGCAGGCACAAATCACCCGATCGCCAAAGACAAATTTCCAAATTCTGAGCCACAATTGTTATGGAAACCTACTCATCAGGAGACAGCGATGCAATTTCTCTCCGCGCGCAAAATCTTAGCTCCATTCCTGATCTCGGTACTGCTGCTGGTGACTTCCTGCGGTCAAACCCAAACCCCTTCGCGCTGGGATCAAGCCCAGAAGGAAAGTACCCAAAAACCCGCGGCTAATACCAAGCAGGCTACTGACAAATCCATAGCTCAAAGTCAAAACCTTCCCAAGAACGCAGTCGCAGGCGGCAAGTTAAATAAATACTTCCCCTCTTCAGGCGGCGGATTCGATCGCGTCTTCGCTCAAGAAAAATCTGGTTTTGCTGAAGCTAAGCTCAACAAAGACGGTAAAAATGTCGCGGTACTCTCGATTAACGATATCGCCGGCAACCCCTCCGCTGGTACAAAATTCCAGCAAAGTACCAAGCAAATTAGCGGCTATCCTGCTGTCAATCAGGGTGCTAATATCACTGCTGTTTTGGTGGCAAATCGCTATCAGGTGAAAGTTCAATCCCGCGATCCATCTTTTACTGCTAGCGATCGCGAAGCTTGGCTGTCAAAATTTAACCTCGCCGGCCTCGCTAGCGTTAAATAGCAATCTCTCCGATAGAACTTCCCGCCCGACTTTAGTCAGGCGCAATCAAAATTAAGTCTGCCCAGACAAAATTGTGAAGTTCTTGCCATCTGCCAAAAGTAATATCTTTGATTCTTGTTCAGCTATAAGGAGTTTTTTGTGAGCAAAACAGTCTTTGAATTAGTCGATCAATTGCCCAAAGACAACATGACTGTCAAAGCCCTGCGAGCGCTTGACTTTGTGGTTCCCGGCGAGTGGAACAATTTAGTGGGCTTTGAAAATACCATTCGCACTGTTACTGGCGAAACTGATGAAGATTTGATTCAGCAAATTGGCGATCGGGCCATCTATCTCTACAACGATAAGTCCCAAGGCTACCAGCGCGCTCTTTGGCTCTACCAAACCATCGACAGTGCCTCCGGTGCCCTAGGCGCGGCTGCTATGGCCAACAAAGTATCCGAAAATGTCCCGTTTTTGGGCTTCCTCGGCAATCTCACCCCGAAGCCAGAAAAAGCTCAGACGATCGACCTTTCTTTGAAGTTAGTCACTGAGTTGCTCGCTTTTTGCCAAATCAACGGGATTCCAGGCGACAGCATCGGCGATTTTGCCGGAGCTCTGGGCGACTACGGCGGCGAATCCCTGATGCGGATGGCTGCTTTGGTTTGTTTCGACGGTTTGATTCCCCTGGGCCCAGACTTTATTATGGCTACTCAGTCTTGGATTCAACGCCTCTCCCCGCAAGATTTGCAAGATAATGTAGTGTTTAAGTCGATCGGCGGCATGATTCCAGGCGGCTCTCCCGCAGGCCAGCTCGGCTTTATCGGCGAAAGCTTTAACTCGGTTTCCGGTTGGATGGGCTCTTTTGTCAGCGATCGAGGTTTGACACCTCAAAACGTACTCGGCCACTTGCAGAATTTTGTCGAAATTTCTGCCGATAAGGTGGACTATGTGGGCGCATTCCTCGACATGACTACCAATTACTACGAACACACCGGCGTTCAAACTCTCGCCCGCCGTTTGATTGAACGAGCTGTCGCTGAAATTTAGACTCAGCACAGGAGTTGCAATTTGTCAAGAGGAAAACCCGGCAGCGAGTGTTTCGATCTCAAAGTTTTTTGACTGACAATTCTTTAAGCTTGGTTTTCGATAAAATATCTGTGCGATCGATCGAGTCGATCGCCCGGATCTCAACTCAAAACTCCTACCAATCAATTTTACAAGGAAGCCTTAATGCCAGAAGAACCGCAAAACCCTACCGCTGGCGAATCAGAAACTCCCAGTGCTGCGATCGAGAACGCCCCAAGTTCCGACGCACCCGAGACAACCGACTTACCCAGCACTGACAAGCCCGCAGCTAAAGCTAAAAAGCCCCCAGCTAAAGCCGCTGACGGCGACAAGTCCCCAGCTAAAGCTAAAAAAGAAAAAGCACCTGCTGTTGAAGACAAGCCCTTTGCGGAATTTATTCAACAAGATTATTTGCCCGCCTTGCAAACTGCTTTGACCAAGCAGGGCGTTAAGGACTTAGAGGTGCGTTTTACCAAGCAAAAACTCCCCATTGCCGGTATGAGTACCGCTGGAGATTGCTGGCAGGTAATTGGTAAATTCCAAGAAGGTCAGCGCCAATTTAACCTGTATTTTCCTCAAGAAAATATTCAAAGTCAAAGGGCGTTTTCCTGTGCTGAAAATAATACCCATACCAGCACTTTAGAGCCTTTTTTGATAGACGAGCGCAAGATTACTCTCGACCTCATGGTGTTTGGCGTAGTCCAGCGGCTTAACGCTCAAAAATGGCTGAATCTTAATTAGTCAGTAGTCAGTAATCAGTAGTCGGTAGTCAGTAGTCAGTAGTCAGTAGTCAGTAGTTGTTGGGAATTGGTTATTAGTTATTGGTTATTGGTTACTTGCTACGAATTCCCAATTTCCCATTCTCAATTCCCAATAACAACTAACAGCTAACAGTCAACAGTCAACATTCAACAGTCATTAGTCATTAGCTATGACTTGTCATTTATTGGTCACTAGAAGCAAAATTACAGATTGAGCGATCGATAAAGTTCGTATCCAAATTAACCAGACCGTCACTAAAAAGTGCCTGGAGACAAGCAACTAATGACTGAGGACTATTGACTAATGACTGCTGACTACCGACTAATGACTAATGACTCCAAACTAATGACTAATGACTACTGACTAATGACTAATGACTACTGACTCCAAACTAATGACTAATGACTACTGACTAATGACTCCAAACTAATGACTAATGACTACTGACTAATGACTCCAAACTAATGACTCCTAACTAATGACTTACCTGTTGAAAAATTGCGAGCTTGCATAATCGCGAAAAGGTCAACATCTGTTTCTAACAAACAAGCATGACCGCTGTTAGCCAGCATCACCATTTCAGCATTGGGAATTACTTTGACTAAAAGCTGCGCTTCTGCTATTGAAGGTAGCAGCCGATCGGCACCGCTAGCAATTACTAACGTCTGCTGTTTGATGCCGCGCAACTGATTTTCATCAACATCAAACGATCGCACTAACGCCAATCTCCACACAGACGTGTGTTGCGGTACGGCTTGCATCGCTTCTAGCAAAGCCCGCCGGTCGTCGCGCCCAATCTTTCCTAAAGATGCTAATATCGGCAACAAACCGATTACCGACAGCGGATAAAGATTCGCCGGCAACCACTGAGTTAGATGCGAACCCCACTGCACCCAAGGCTGTTGTCGGAATGAAGAAGCAGGATTCACTAAAATTAGTCGATCGCACAATTGGGGAGCTTCTAAAACAATTTTCATCGCTAAACAGCCCCCAAATGACTCCCCGCACAGATAAACCTGCCGCTGCTGCTTTCCGGTTTGCTTTTCTGCTTCGATTAAGGCAATTGTTTCGCTGACAAGTACCTCCCAACTAGCCATATCATCAGGAGGTAAAGTTAAGCAGCGAATGTCGAAATGATTCGCCAATTTAGAAATTTGCGGCCGCAGCAGCAAACCGCTACCATCCATACCGGGTAGAAATATAAATAAAGGGCGATCGGCTTTCGGGGGTTTGGGGGTTAGAAAACGAACCTGGTTACTAGCATTTGGCATGATTAAAATCAGAAATTAAATTGTATGAACTCTATCAGTCGGGGATTGCTGTCAAAAATAGGGGGATAATCACAGAGCAAGAAAAATCATCAATTAAGACATCAGACGAATCGGGAATCTTAAACCAGGAAGCGACTAAGAATCAGCCGAGGACGGCGACACAAGGAAAATGCGAGCAAAAATCACAAATTTATTCTCTCTTCCTTCTTCCCTCTTCCTTCTTCCGACGGACATCGGACTTACATCCGTTACATCCGTTACATCCCGTACATTGCGAGTTGCCGAACTTCCTTCGTTACAAACACCCTCGTTGGAGCAATTGTGCAATTTCCCCCTGACAGTGCTCTGTGAGTTCAGCAACAACAGCTTTGGCTTTTTTGCCTCGATATTGCTGCTGTCGATCGACAGTAATCCAGTAAGGCCGACCGATTAAAACATTAACTCGCTGATAAACTATCACAGGATGCCACCCGGCGCGATCGAACAGCGGTTCGGAAGGATCGAACAAACTCAACAACTTGAGCGGTACACCAGAGCGCACCGACTTTTCCTCGATCGAACCAATCGCCACCGGCAATACCGCCAAATCGCGCAGCGGAGCCCGCAAAGCCAAATGAGCAAATCCCCGCTGAAACTTCCCCACAGTATTCGGTTGAGTACACTTCACCATCGGTTCTGCACCCTCTGGAAATACCCCCACCATCTCCCCACTTTGCAGCAGCGACGTCGCTTGAGAGAAAAAATGCTGCTGTCGCTGCTCCGGTGCTTCCAAGGGAAAAGCCCCAAAAGTCGTGACAACTTCCCGAATCACCGGAACTTGACCCATGTAGTGATGACAAGCAAACCGGATCGATCGACTCAAAGCCGCCGTCAGCAGCACAGGATCTAAGAAACTGCGGTGATTGCTCACCACCAGCACGGGACTATCTCGGGGAATCCGGTGCTGGTGGTGCAAAAACATCTGCGTTCCCAAACCAGCCAGGAAACAGCGCGAAATCAGCAATGTGCGATCGGAAGACATGGGCTAAAACACAGGTGCGAGGCTATAAAGGTTGATTGCATCCCCATGCAGCTTAACATTACTTTACAAAATCGGGAGTCAGCCAAAAAGCATACTTCCCCTAGACAAGACCTTTGCAAATCTACCCGCATTTCAGGCGCAGCGCGGATCTACAGATAGCGGTTCGATCGCGTTGTGAGGTATACCCAATCCCTCCGCTTCGCTCCGCCCAATCCCTCCGCTTCGCTCCGCCCAATCCCTCCGCTTCGCTCCGCCCCATGCCCAATGCCCCATGCCCAATGCCCAATGCCC